>JBAXBD010000596.1:0-4275 GCA_037142165.1 Schlesneria sp.
CCATGACAGGGGCGACCGGACGGGGACTCCAATTGTTGAGAACAATTAACGTCCGAATGGCTTGCTGTCCTCTTGCACAGGAGTCCTTTCCCGCCGTGAGAAGATGTGCCAGTCGTTCCGATGATGGGGACTGCACCAGTCCGCGAATTCGTGCCTCAAAAACCGGTCGTGCAACGGACGTTGTGAGAGCTTGTTACCTCGTCCGACCGGCGCCGATAGATGGGGTATGGACGAATTTGAGCTCGAACAGTTGCGGCGTAACCCCCAGTGGGCAACCCTGCTGAATGTCTACCTGCGGCTTCATCAGCAGGAACGAAACCAGTCAAAGGACTTTGACGGGTGGACTCCACGTGTTCACGAAGCGGGCGATATTCCCGTGACTGAATTGTCTGGCATCCACGGAAAACTCATCGCATTCGGATTTCTCAAGTTCGATCTGGCAGGCCGTGACGGCGGAGTCCGTTACCAGTTAACGCCGCTTGGAAGACAAGGAATCAATGCCTCGATTCCGGATGAAGAAGAAGCGACGGAGCTGGTTTTCACGGGCAAAGAAGAAGTTGTTGGCTCGTAAATCACGAACAGTCAACGGCATAGTCTCCGGATGAATTTTTGGATTTGTGCCATTAAATCGGAATCTTCGCCGGAGCAGTGTCTTCGCTAATTTCAACGAGCATTAAAGAACACTGCTTGACCGAAGACGGTCAAGCAGTGGCACCAGAATTCTTTACATCGTCCAGTTCGCGACACGTGATCCCAATTAACTGAGCAAGCCATTCTTCTGCATCAGCTTTTTGGTTTCGCGAAACGCATCGGCAACCCAGGCTTCAATCTGGTCCGGCTCCGGGCTGTATTCCAGTTCGATCGAGACCGAACCATTGATCCCGAGTTTCGCGATTTCCTGGAGATAAGGATCAAACTGAACCACGCCACGTCCAGGGGGAAGATCGCCGTGAACCTTGCCGTCGCAATCTGAGATATGAACGTGAATCGCCTTACCACTGAGCTTTCGAATTTCCTCGGCAGGAACATTCGCCAGACATAAGTGCGACACATCGATATTGGCTCGCACCGCTTCGTGGTCGACATCGTCAATGAACCGCACCATGTTGTCCACATTGTTTAACAGCGACAGAGGAAACGGCTCCAATTCAAGGGCAATCTTCAATCCCAGGTCCGCCGCGTAGTCGCCCAATCGCTGACAATTCTCGACAGCGTATCCCCATTGGTCTTCTGGTCGGATCACTTCTCGATTCCAGATGTATTCCCCCAAGACAAGCAATACATTCTTGGCCGAAAACTCATAGGCGAGGTCCAGGTATTGTGCGACTCGATCAACGTGAAATCGTTGGACACTCGGATTGAAGTCAATCAGTCCGGTCGCCACGCAGCACAGCGAAACAATCGGCAAACCAACCCGATCACATTCCCGTCGAATCAACTGGCGCTCACGCACATCGATGTCGAGCGGATCAGTAAAAATATCAATCGTATCGAACCCGAGTTTTTTCGTTTGTTCGATGCCCCAGGCAGTCTCGCGTCCCGCTTGAGCCCACGCCGAATTGATCAGACCGAGTTTCATAAAAAATGCTCACAGACAATCTTGGAGAGAAATTCAAAACCACGCAATCGCCGAATCTGAACGATGAACTCAACGTATTAATTAGCCTAATATGGTTCACATAATAGAGTTCGACCTCCAACCGGACAAACCAGACCGTCATGACCAGAGGTTGTCACGACGATACGTGATCTTAAGTTGGAAAATCGTGTTCCGATTACGATAGTCCCACGAGCATCGCGTCACTCCGCGCAGCCTGTCCCAATATGCATCGTGCGCATTCAGATCATCCACACGCCGCATTCGATTTTACAGGAAGAACAATTCCTTCACGAAACAAATAAGGGCAATTGACTTTTTGATTTCCCTTGACCATTCTTGAAATCGCGCCGACGCAAAATAAATTCGTGAACAGCCGAACTAGACTACGCTTCGGGAAAATTAACTGCTAACGACAAGGATGTTTTCGAACAACGACTCAATAAGATGACGACCGACGATCTTCTCAGTGAATTCTCGATAAAAGTCTACAGGCCGCCGCTGTCAGACATGCGCAACAACGGTGGAATCCGCGATCTGTCGAATCCAATCGCTGTCATCATGTTGGTTGTCGATTTTGAGACGGAAGTTTCAATGAATGGAATCAACAACTTCATAGGAAATAGCACGGGGATTTACGCCAAAGAAACTGTTACCGCATTGGAGTTGATTGGTTGCTCCAATCAATCGCAACAATTGAAAACAATTCTGGAGATCGCAGCGGCTGCGGGCATGACTTACAATTCGATTCAACAAGATCGTTCAGGGCTTTCGGAATACCTTATCACCAGTTTCGCGCAACTCCACGGTGAGAAGTGGGAAGAGGCGAACTCAGAAATCGACAAACTTGAATCAGAAATTGATTACGCCGATCTCATGGATCACGCAGAATGGTTTGTTGCCGCTCATCAGAACGAATTTCGCGTTGCCCTGGGCCAATAGGTCGATTGAATGGAAGTACAACTTTAGCGAAACACAAAGGGGGCAACCCGCGCGGCGGACTGGGCGGATACCGCCATCAATCCTTCTTGGCCGCCGACCATTCCTTAGATGTTCGCTGAGCAAAGTTTTCCCAATGAATTGATGTTAGGAATTTTTCCAATGAATCGTGACAATCAACCGACGACTGTCGCAGGAATTATCGCAAGGTATCGCGATGGCGTCCGCGAATTCATGGACCTCGACCTGGAAGACGAGATGGATTTTTCTGATGCACATCTTTAAGGAGCGATTTTTGATGGCACGTGGCTATTCGAAGCAAGCTTCCGCAGATGCAATTTGCATTTCGGAAGCTTTCGACGCTGCAATTTGAAATGCACCGACTTTCGTGGGGCGGATCTTCGAAATACCGTTTTTTGTGAAGCGGCACTCGAGTGCTCAGATTTTGCCGGCGCAATCTTAGACGGTGCGATCTTTACCGGTTCAACCGCTTACGGATATACGTTGAAGGACGATGACTTGCCCCCTCAATGAAAATTGATACTTCGCCAAAAAACAAATGAGTCAGGACTCGTCAACACACATTTTTCGGTCGCTCTATTCGTAGGCTGAGTTTTTTCCTCTTGATTGGTGGAACGCCGAACAAGGCATTAAAGTTCCCGAGTTGCGGAGCGAGCATGAAGGATCTGATGATTGACGCCTGCCGCTGGCATGTGGACGCTGAGTCCAACGCGAACAAACAACGGGCGCTCGAACACTTCCGGGACCGGTACAAGGTGCTGCTCGATTTTTTACGAGTAGAAGGACTGCTCGCAGAACCCGCGCTCGGACAGGAAGTGCCTGACTGGCTGGAGTTCGAATTTCATCGGACGCACCTGACCGACGAAGGGTACGAGTTGGTGCGCCAGTGCCACGGTACCTGGAATCCGGCCTTTGGTCAGGGACACACCCAGCGGCACCTGACCCAGTGGCGGCGGAAGTGGGCGCTACTGCGTAACTGCGCCGAACCAGGCAATGCACACGAGGGGCGATAATCGCGATGAATGAACTCGTGGATCACTTGCCGCCATAGAAATCGCGGTCTTAAAACAAGGAGCCGCACGTGAAGCGTCAATTCCTGAAATTTCTGTGGGCCTTATCGTGCCTGCTTTGTATGGCAACTTGTTTGCTTTGGCTCCGTAGTCTGTATGG
Organism: Schlesneria sp.; assembly: GCA_037142165.1. Lineage (GTDB taxonomy): Bacteria > Planctomycetota > Planctomycetia > Planctomycetales > Planctomycetaceae > Schlesneria. The sequence continues at coordinate 3,728 of JBAXBD010000596.1, forward strand.
CGTTGACGAGGTCTGGCTTACATACAATCGATATCTTACGGATGGTCGCGCCGCATCGAACGCGATTTATGTGACGTCTGAGCGTCGATTGTGGCTCAGCATACTCGGTGGGTCTTTTCCGCCCTACAACCGCCAATTGGTCTCGGGCTATCACATCAACGCTGAGCGAAGCAAGGGGATGCCGCAAATCGGCTACTACTGCGGCCCCTACGCTGCAACTCCATTTTCTACTATCGGTCGCCTCGCAACGGATGACCGTGGCATGTCGGGATGGGGGCCAGTCCGTTGGCGGGACTATCGCAGGTCAGACGAGGGTGAAAGGTTTCGAAGTGTCACGATTGGAGTTTCACACTGGTTGGTGCTGACGTTCCTTCAGGTGCTCACTTTGCCAGGATTCCTGTCGCTGTATCGTTCGATTTCAAACCCCACTATTCCCGCAGCAGCGGATAACGGACCTTCGTGCTGCGAGAGCCACGGTGTAAGGAAAATTCCGAGGGCATAGGCCCGTTAACCACCACTGCAGAGGTGGTGGGGATTCGTTCTAGTAC
>JBAXBD010000597.1:0-4274 GCA_037142165.1 Schlesneria sp.
AGGTTTACCCGTCGACACATGCTTTTTGATGATTTCAAGCTGATTTGACGGGAGAGGTCGCCGCCGGGCACTGATCAGGAGCACGTCGGCGTCGTTCACGATTTCCACACCCGGCAGATCATATTTCTTGTTTGGATTTTCAAACACAAAACTGACTTTGAAATCCCGACCGAGATGCTTTGCGGCGAAATCGGGCAATGTCACCTCGGTCCTGTATTCATCCTCGGCTGAAAGAACGACGACATGAGGACGTTTGTCCTCGCGGAATCGAAAAGGCTTACCACCGAGAAAGTCGGTGCTTGCGATCGTCGGACACCAGTATTTTTCGATGTGCTCAATCACCAGATCATTTCCCGTGAAATGACTGACGAATGGTTTCATCGCCGGATTGTACATCGTGTCGGTCATGTCGCGCATCAGAGCGACATTCATCCCCTGATAAACGAGTTGTCGGATCGAGAAAGGACGTCCGAGAACGCACATGTTGGTGTGGACTCCCATCACGATTACGTTTTCAATGCCTCGACTTTTCATCAATCGATAGGCTTCGTCCGATTCTGTGATCGCGTCCCCGTCGTGAATTTCAATGTCAGCAATCTGACGTGACCAGGCCCGATAGTTCTTGACCGGTTCCGCGCAATCGCATCCGCCGTCGGTGTCATCAATTGGCAGGGGGGATTCCTTCGTCAGATCGATGCGGCACCAGCGTTCGAGCGGTCGTTTTGTTTCGACGACGGGTGCGGCCTGGGCCAGCTTCCGTTGCGGGGTATCCTTGTAAAATTCCATGGTGTCGCTGGGACAATGAATAATGAACATACCGCGCGACCGAGCTGCTTTTACGACTTCGTTCATGCGTGGGGCCATTTCGGCAACTCGTAAGGTCGAATTCGGGCACCAATGCTTGTCCCACATATCACAAATAATGATGGCCGTTTTTTGTGGACTCCAGTCAGTCGGCGTCGTGATCGTATGCCATCGTTTCGCTTCAGGAGCGACTTCCACTCGGTTTCGAAGATTCAACTTCAAAGTGGTCGTTTCCGCAGCCTGCGACGGTGACAACACGTTTGCCATCCAGCAGCAAATCAACAATCCAGTAATCGCAAGAGGATTCAAACGCATAACTACCTCCGAGTTTCGAAAAGACGAAGTATCGGAGCAGTTTGATGGGACGGCTACTGAATTGCCAGTGAATGATGAGTCCATTTCGGAGGAACCCGTGTCTCATGTTTGAAATATTGGAGCATCGAGATGATTCCAAGTGGTACAATATACTTATCGCACGAAGACAAGTCCGGAGAAAGTAGAGCAGCTCCACACGGTGTTGCCTGAATCATCGCGCTTTAATGTGATCGACACGACCAGTTCTCTTTGAAAGGAACAGGACATGAAATCCAAACAAACGATGTTCGCGTTGGCCTTTTGTGGTTGCGTAGTCTGCATCACACATTGGCCATTCACAAATCGCTTCGTTGCGTCTCAAGAAGAGAAGCCTTCGATGAAATTACTTGAGCAATACGCTCAGGCTCAATTGAGACTGGCAGAAGTTGACCTGCGACGCGTTGAGGAATACAACGTCCGAACGCCGCACACGTTTCCGGCGATTTATGTGGAAGAACTGCGCAGTAACTTAGAAGCAGCGCGGGAACAGGTTAAGTTCGTACAAGCGAACGGCGATCAGGATCTCGTTCAACTACAACTTCGGGGCCTCGCCACCAGTGCGCGAATGGCTCAAAACGACCTGAATCAGGCCAAAGACGTCAATCGGACCATGCCTGGCGCAATTCGCCAGATCGATCTGGACCAATTGAGTGCCGCTGCCGATGTGGCGATGTTGAGGTTCAAGCTCGCCGAGGAGCCCGGCAAGTCTCGATCGTCGATCGACTTGATGCATTGGCACGTGGAACGGTTGACTTCGGAGGTACAAGCGCTCCAACGTCGCGTCGATGAACTGAGCTTGCACCGCTAGTGATATTGTTGCCTCGTTAAATAAAAGGCATCAGGAGTTGTGTTGTTCACTTTGTTAAAGATTTCTGACCCGTGGTCGCCCACGCGGTCTGAGCGTTGATTGCAAGCCGGAAGCAGGACTTCGGTTTCGATCGAGTCTGCATCACAAAAAGGGCGCCATTCGCACGAAAGCCGAGTCGTCGTCGTGTATCCAGAAAATCGTCTGTCGACTGTTGCCGCGATTTAAAGCATGGTACAAGTGTGACCTCTTTTTTTGCTGTAAACGCTGGGCGCGGCGACAGTCATGATCCGGGTGGATATGGTTGAGTGATCGTCAGAGCAGACGATCGAACCCCAAACGCCCAGTGTATCTGGACTGATAAAACATGCCCCTCGAATCGCAGACCGATGCTGAACTCAGCCGTGCACCTGCCCGAATCGCAAGCGTCTATACCGTATTCGGTTTGCTTTGGATCTGGATTTCCGATCGCGCAATGGTGTGGCTCGGGCACACCGACGACCACGGTTTCTTATTAGCGGCAGGGAAAGGGACATTGTTTATCGGGATTACGGCGGCGCTGCTTTACTGGCTCGTTCGACGAGAAATGGCGGCTGTCCGTACGTCGAAATGGTTGCTTCGGGCGGTCGTTGAGGGGACAAGCGATGCGGTGTTCGTCAAAGACCGCGACAGCCGCTACATCATGGCCAACGAAGCCGCGGCGAGATTCATTGGTCGGCCGGTTGCAGAGGTTATCGGCCGAAACGACCGTGAACTTTTCAACGCCGCCGACGCTGACGGGATTATTACTTTCGATCAATCGGTGATGGCGGGCGGGGAGGTTGTCACCAAGGAACAGACTCTTACTTCGACCGGAGGAAAACGGACGTACCATTCGACGAAGGCTCCATTTCGGGATGAGACTGGTGCGGTGATTGGCGTGATCGGAATCTCACGCGACGTCTCAGAACGCAAGGCGGCTGTCGACGCTCTCCGCGTCAGCGAAGAGCGGTTCCGGGAGCTGATCGATGCGATTCCGCAGATCGTCTGGACGGCCGGCTCGGACGGTGCGATGACTTACGTGAATGCCAAGGCTGTTGAGTATACCGGCCTGATTTTGAACGATCTCAAGAGCTGGTCGTGGGCAAGCGTAGTCCACTCCGACGATCTTCCTAAGGTCGTGAGCGAGTGGAGACAATCTCTGGCGGATGGCATACCTCGGTCGGTTGAACTTCGACTGCGAGCCGCCGACAGTGAATACCGCTGGTACATCGCCCGTAATCGACCCGTTCGTGGTACCGACGGGAATATCGCGTCCTGGGTAGGAACGTGTACCGATATCAACGATCTGAAGCACGCAGAGAACGCCCTCCGCGAGACCGAGGCCTTTCTCAGGCAGGCGCAACGAATTGCTCATCTGGGGAGTTGGAGCTGGGAGCCACCGACTAATCGTTCATGGTGGTCGGATACGCTCTTTGAGCTGTTCGGCTTGGACCGACGGGCTGTACGACCGAGTTTCGAGGCGTTCCTGGATCTCATCCATCCGGAGGAACGTTCGGTTGTAATTGCCAGAGTCGAGGCGATGAAGGCCGGTTCCGATGAGTTCGCCAACGATTTGCGCGTCATCCGCCCGGACGGGTCACACATGTGGATTCACAGCCGAGCCCGCGCGACTCGGGACGCCAGCGGGGCGCTCATTCGCGTCGAGGGGACCGACCAGGACATCACTGCTCATCGGAAGGCTGAAATGTCCGCCCGCGAGGCCGAAGAACGCTTACAGTCCGCCGTGGAGGTCGCCGGACTGGGAGTCATTGTGATCGACTACGTCCAGCAAACTGCAGATCTCTCACTGCAAGCGGCAGAGCAGTTCGGATTTCCAGCAGGGTGTACAGTTTCCAGAAATGAACTGCATGACCGGTTCCACCCGGAGGATCGGGCTGAAATTCAGCGATTGACTGAGAACGCGCTGTCGATGGCTGGCACGGGGTCGTTCAGCTTGGAACATCGAGTCGTCCGACCCGATGGATCCGTTCGGTGGCTGAACGTTCGCAAACAGGTGTCGTTCGTTGACGGCCGTCCAAATCGGGCGGTTGTGGTGAGTATGGACGTCACTGAACGCCGACTTGCGGTGGAAGCCCTGCGGTCGAGCGAGGCGCGGTATCGATTTTTGTTCGAGTCGAACCCGCACCCGATGTGGGTTTATGACGTTGATTCCCTTCGTGTCCTGGCCGTGAATGATGCTGCTGTGGGAGCATACGGCTATCACCGTGACGAGTTCGTTAGCATGACGGTCCGTGACCTTCAGCTGAAGGTCACGGACCGTCATGCTAAC
>JBAXBD010000598.1:0-4251 GCA_037142165.1 Schlesneria sp.
TGATTCCTGGCGCGGGAATCGGGTATTTTCCTTCGGCGTTGGCCAGCAGTGGAGCAGGGCTGTCCAACGTCAGCTTGTCGACGTCCGGTGCGAACTCATGTTCGGAGTTCAGGATTTCGTCGTAGGTCACGACGCGACCGGTGTGGCAGGCCATGCGGCCCATCGAAGTGACAAGACTCGCTTCCGCTCCACGCTTGGCTTCGTTGTATGGCGTGTCCTGACGGATTGCGTGCATGATGTGGTCCCATTCCAACTGGTAGGGATTTGGTTCGGGATCTTTGCAGCGCCAGACGACCTGGTCTTCCGTCATCTTCTGGCCCTTGAAGATCCTGGCTTTCGACGGGGCATGGCCGGATTGCGAAATCACGGCGGAGCCCTTACTGCCGTGACAGTAGCTGGCGAATTCGTTGGCACAGTTGATCATGCCGCGACCTTCGAGGAACAGTTTGGCACCGTCCGCGAAGGTGTACTCGACCGAGTACGTATCGAAGTTCTGATCAATGTAGTCGCCTCGGTAATGGCGTCCGCCGTAACCCTTGGCTTCAACAGGCCAGGCATCCTTCATCCAGCAGCATTCGTCGATGTTGTGAATCAGGAAGTCGCTGAATCCACCACCGCTCGCCCACAGGAATCCGTGGAAGTTCTGGATCTGGTACATCAACTCGCTGAGCTTGCCCTGATTCTTGCCGACGAATGCCGATCCGGTGGGACCGGTTACTCGGTAGGCTCGCAGCATGTTCAATTCGCCGAGTTCCCCATCCTTGATTCTCTTGAACAGTTCGCCACGTCCTTCGCAGTGGCGGCACATCAATCCGACACCGACCTTGAGGTTCTTCTTGACCGATTCTTCGTACAGCGCCAGCATCTTGCGCGTGCTGGGCCCGTCGACGGTTGTGGGCTTTTCCATAAAGACGTTCAAGCCGCGATCGATCGCATACTTGAAATGGACCCAGCGAAACGCGACGGGGGTCGTCAGGATGACGACGTCACCCTTCTTGAGCGAATCCATGGCAGGCTTGTAGGCGTCGAACCCGATAAACTTGCGCTCTTCGGGAACGTCGACCATCTCTTTGAATTTGCCTTTCAGCGAATCAAAGCTTCCCTTCAGTTTCTCAGGAAAGACATCGGCCATAGCGGTCAGTTTGACCGGGCCGAGTTTGGTCGAGAGAGCGTTTTCGGCAGCTCCCGTACCACGTCCGCCCGCTCCGATCAGAGCGACCTGGATCGTATTGGTTTCGCCTGCATAAACGTGTTTCGGGATCACGATTCCGGCGAGCGCCGATGCGGCGGCTACAGTGCCGGTTGCTTTGAGAAGATCGCGGCGAGATACGCCGCTGTTCGATTCGATGCTTTCCACGGTTGAGACTCCTCATTGAGATGGCCAAAGGGCCACGCCGAAAAATGAATTACAACCCCTGACAATACTTTGAACGCTGGACTTGTGGAAGTCACTTCCGTACTCTCCGAAAGGCAATTTGCGTGTTTGAAGCGAGAAGAGCTGGCCTTCTTTTTCAGGAAGAATTCAGGATGGCTCCGAAGGCGCAACGCCATCCTGCGATGAAGCGAAGAATCATGCAGCTCGCTTAAGACCGATTCCACTCAACCCGACTCAATCCTTAGTAACAACAGGAGCTTGCCCGATGGCTGGTTTAGGCGTTTCGCGTTTCGAAAACGGATTATTGATTGCCATCCTGGGATTGCTAATTTGCGGGCAGTCGGCGTTTTCGCAGCAGAGCACTCAATTGAGCGGTGCGGTGCAGCCGTTCGTCGAAAAGGGTGCTCTTGCCGGAGCAGTGATGCTTGTCGCCGACAAAGACAAGATTCTGTCGGTTGAGACCGCAGGGTATTCAGACGTGGCCGCGAAGCAGCCAATTAAGGCGGACGGAATCTTCTGGATTGCCTCGATGAGTAAGCCCGTCACCGGCACGGCACTGATGGTGCTGGTCGACGAAGGAAAAGTGCAACTCGAGTATCCTGTCGAAAAATATCTGCCGGAGTTCAAGGGGACTTGGCTGATCACCGAACAGGACAATGATCACCAAATTCTGCGTCATCCATCCAGGCCCATTACGATTCGAGACACCTTGCGGCACACCAGTGGAATGCCGTTTCAGTCGGCCATGGAGAAACCGACACTGGATGGACTGCCCCTTTCAGTTGCTGTCCGTAGTTATGCGATGACTCCACTCGTTTATGAACCGGGAACAAAATACCAATACTCGAACGCCGGAATAAATACCGCTGCGAGGATCATCGAAGTTGTCGAGAAGCAATCATTCGAAGACTTTTTGCAGAAGCGATTTTTCGATCCACTCGGCATGAAAGACACCACGTTCTGGCCCAACGACGAACAAGTGACGCGAGTCGTCAAAGCCTATTCCCCGGCCGAAGACAAGCTGGGCTTGAAAGAGATCAAGATCAGCCAGTTGACCTATCCATTAAACGATCGTCGACGAGGTCCCATGCCCGCAGGCGGCCTGTTTTCAACTGCAGCCGACATGGGAATCTTCTGCCAGATGATCCTGAACAACGGCGAGTTTAAAGGAAAGCGGTATCTTTCCGAGAAAGCCGTAAAAGAGATGGCCACTCGACAAACGGGTGAAGGGATTAAGGACAGCTACGGACTCGGTTGGGCCGTCGGTGACGGCTGGCTCGGTCACGGCGGAGCACTCGCCACGAACATGACCGTCTATTACAAGAATGGGATCGCGACCGTCTGGCTGATCCAACACGCGGGATTTCCTCAAGATGGAGATAAGGCTCATGGTGCATTCATTCAAGCAGCACTGAAATTGGCTGTCTCGAAGTAATCGGAAATCGCTGCGCGAAATCAGGTGTTCCTTTTGGTTCTCGGAATATGTGTGCCACTGTATGGCCGTCTTAGGTCATGCAGTGCTCTTTGAATACAAACAGAAATTAAACTGTTTCTCGGAAAACTTCGAAGCATCGGCACTGTAACTTGAGTTCAGAACCCTACAAATAATCCGCAGTCGACAGAACTTGAATCCCTTCTGGTGACCGTCAACTTGTTGCCTGATAGGACAAGTCAGCGGGCGACGAACTCGTTTCGGACCCAGCCGTCGCCGATTCCTTCGAAATGACCCAACGTCCAATCACGCGTTTCGTTAAGGATCAGGAATTCCGCTCCGTCTCGTAGTGGCTGATCAAAGGCCGCTTCGTACGAATTGTCCGTTCCTTTCCGGGCCGTCGTTTCGCTGGTAATGACGGCATGTCGAATACCCGTGATGTCTGTGTCGCTCAAAGCGGCATCAAGGCCAATTGCGAGACTGCAAAAAACGAGCAGGGCAATCGGTAGCGAGAGACGGGAAATACGGAACAAGGCAGCAACTGCCGTGGTGATCGCTGCCAGCGTCAAGCCCCAGAAAAAGACTTTGACTTTCGCCGGGAATGAAAGCCACTCGGTCCAGAACAGGACATGACTCCACCACGGTCTTGGTGGTTCGGTAATTCGACCCGGTGCTGCGGCCAATGCTTGCTCAAGATTGGACGTCAGGTAAGGATAGCCAGAGAGATAGGGTTTGGCTTTACGGTAATTCAAAATCGCTCGCCCGTAGTCCCCCGCTCGGTAATAGGCATTGCCGAGGTTGTAATAGACCGCGCCATTCCGAAATCCGTCGGTGAGGATCGATTCCAGGATTTGTGCCGATTCACGGTAGTCGTCCGGGGACTTGGCGCTATCGAACAGTTCAAGTGCGCGGACAAACAACCTTTCGTTTGATCCAGGTTCGGCTGCGAGTACTTCGTCTGAATTCAGGCAGTTTAATAACAGGCAGATCGTAACAAGAGTTCCGGCTTTGATACCTCGCTCCAGTCGTGGCACGATACGTGAAATCAACCTGGATGCTTCATTGATTGCAACAATGGGATCGGTTGATTGCCCGGCTCCATACTCGGCAGATTCGATGGATTCGAGCAGTTTGACGATCGCCGTTCGATCATCGTCGTTGACTGACGCAGTTGCCAAGGTCGTATTTACGTCGGCAGCGGTTAACCCTTCAGCGACCCGGTTTTGAATGTCAGCAACAAGGCCGACGATTGCGGATCGAACCTGTCGTAATGCGTCTTTCGGTTTTCCTTTTTGAACGAGCGATCTGGCGTCTGCCAGTCGTCGTGTGGCTGCGCTTCGTGCCTGCTGGCGACGGATCCGACCCGCATCGGATGACCTTCGTCGGTAAAGGGTCGCAAGGCCGATCAGAAATCCAACGGCGCACCAGACTCCCAATGCAGCTT
>JBAXBD010000599.1:0-4231 GCA_037142165.1 Schlesneria sp.
ATTTCGAGGATACGGCCAATGGCGTGATCGAGTGCGTCAATCATCGCGACTCGCGTGACTGCGGGTCGACTAAGATGCGGATATTTGGCTTCGTATTCCGGCGGCGCCGCAAACGGAAAATGTGGTGCGTTAAACGATATTTGAAGGAAAAAGGGCCGCCCGGCATCCCGTTCTTCAATCAGAGAGGCCGCTTCGTCAGCGAAAAGAAATGTCGAATACCCCGGCTCCTGGATTGTTTTGCCGTTTCGCTGCCAATCCACTTGCCGATTACGGCTGGTGTGAGAGTAGTAGTCAATTTCGGGTCCGAGGAACCCGTAGAAATCGTCGAACCCACTGTTCAATGGATGGCTGGCATTGCCTAAATGCCATTTACCGATAAGCATCGTCTGGTAACCGGCGGATTTGAGAGTTCCGGGAAGAGTCGGCAAGCCCGCAGGCAGACCGGCGTCTCGAGCCTGAAGCGCTTGAACGATACCGAATCGCCGTGGCATTTGACCGGTCAGCATCGCAGCGCGTGTCGGACTGCAAAACGGATAGGCGTAATACCTTTGTAGTTCAATTCCTTCGTGAGCAAGCCTGTCAATATTCGGAGTCCTCGCAATCCCTCCGTGCAGTCCGATGTCACCCCAACCCAGGTCATCCGCTAGCAGCACCAGGATATTTGGCATCACTGCAGATTTTGCAGCTTCTTCTGCAAACCCGTACCTCACACACGCAGCGGCGACGACAAATACCAGGAAAACAGCCAGATGTCGTCGCTTAGGAATAGTCATATGAAAACGTCCTGCTGTGTGGATTTGAGTCCATTGCCGATCATTTTTCGATTGACCCGATCTTACCGCGAATCGATGTTGATTTTGAGTTGACAACGTCAAATTGCGCAAGATAATGCCGGGGTCATATGGTATGCCCTAATCAAGGATGGTTATTCGCCGGATTTGTCATTAAAGCCTGGGGCATGCGACCGACGCCTCTGTGATTCCTTTGGGTTTCACGGGGGCGTATTCGTTCGCAGTAACAGCCTTTGGCGACAGCGAATCAGGAACTTCGGCGCTATGAGCGTCGGAACACGATTTTTCGTCGGTACAGCTTTAGACAGGGTGATCATTTGACGGGATTGCGGGCCGCCGTTACGATGCGGTTCGTGGGAGAAGCCGCACCTTTTGTGGCTTTGCGTCTTGTAACAACAGAATTGGATTCTGGACCCGCACATATTGCGTGGAGGAGTCGGTAACGTGTCAGAAATTGTGGTGAAAGATTTTCTCGAAGCGGGCATCCATTACGGGCATCGAACTAGTCGATGGAACCCCAAGATGCGGCCATATATCTATGGTCGCCGGAATCTCATCCACATTATCGATATTAAAGAAACCATTCGTGGTTTGCTGCGAGCGAAAAAGTATCTGCAAAAGGTCGCTTCCCAGGGAAGTCTGGTCTTGTTCTGCGGTACGAAAAAGCAAGCTGCTGAAACGATTCGCGATTGCGCCAATTCGGTCAATATGCCGTACGTTGACTACCGTTGGTTGGGTGGTATTTTCACAAATTTCCGCACCATGCGAACTCGTATGAAGCGTTTGGAAGAGTTGGATCAAATCTTCTCGTCTGGCGACATCAATACGTATTCCAAGAAAATGCAATCGAAGTTGTTGCGCGAACATCGCAAGATGCTGCGAAACATCAACGGTCTCAGATTGATGAATCGTCTCCCTGAAGCGATTATCGTTGTTGATCCGAAGAAAGAACACAACGTTGTCCACGAAGCGCATCTCGTTGGGATTAAGGTAATTGCGTTGCTCGACACCGACTGCAATCCAGACGATGTTGATTTGCCGATCCCTGGAAACGATGACAGTATCCGTTCGATTCAACTCGTTCTAAAGCACCTGACAGCCGCTGTTGCGGAAGGTCGAAACATGGTGCCGAAAGAGGAAGTCGAACAGCCTCTGGAAGAACAATACAAGGCTCGGCCTTCTATCCAGTCGTAATCTCGCTTGCGTGATGCAACAATTTGTTGTGTGTGTCTCCGTTTTTTGATGATTCACCTCAATCGACCGGAAAAATGCTTTTCGGTCGTTTTGTGAATACGCTGGCACGTGTGTCAGGATGGATGGACACCCTGTTTTTGTACGAACGTCTTTCTTTTGAGGAGTCGATGTCATGGCCGAGATCACCGCTCAGGCAGTCAAGGAACTGCGTGATCTGACCAACCTGCCGATGATGGAAGTCAAAAGGGCTCTCACGGAGGCAAACGGTGATCAAGCGCGAGCGATCGAGCTGCTGAAGGAATCGAACAAAAAAGTTTCGATCAAGCGAGCTGAAAACGCGACCAGCGAAGGGCTGATTAAGACAGCAGTGACTCCCGACGGCGTAATTGCCGGCATGGTTGAAATTCAATGCGAATCAGCTCCGGTTGCCAAAGCTGACGACTTCATATTTCTTGCCGATCAGTGCCTGAAGCAATTGCTGAATGGTCCAGGTGCAACAACTGCTGCCGAACTGTTGGCTCAACCGAGTCCTGATCGGCCAGGGACAACTTTGGCGGCATTGCTGGAAGAAGTGGTCGGCAAGATCCGTGAAAAGATGGTACTTGCACGGGTCCTTCGAGTTTCCGGGCCTGCTGGTGCATACACGCATCACGACGGCAAAACCGGCGTTTTGTTCTGTGCCAGTGGTGAGAACAAAACAGCTCCTGTCCTGCGCGACGTCGCAATGCACATTGCCGCATTGAAGCCAATCGTTACGAACCCGGAAGAGCTTTCTGCTGCAGACGTGGCTGCCGAACGAGCACGACTGACAGCTGAAGCGGCTGCTTCGGGCAAGCCGGCAAACATCATTGAAAAAATGGTTGATGGTCGGATGAAGACTTATTACGCCGAACAAGGCGTCCTGGGCTTTCAGTTGTTTGCCAAGGACGACTCAAAGACCGTTAATCAGGCTCTTGCTGAAAGCGGCCTGAAACCAATTTCGTTCACACGATGGATTCTTGGAAACTGAACCTCGTTCGAATTGATCGGAGATCTTTTCCTGATGGCACCCGGGACGCCCCCAAAGTACAAACGAGTCTTACTGAAACTGAGCGGCGAAAGTTTTGCCCGACCCGGTGAGTCTGGCATCAGTCTTGCCGAAGTGCAGATCATCTGCGAGCAGATCAAACGAGTCGTTGACAGTGGTGTGCAACTCGCCATTGTATGCGGTGGGGGCAATATCCTGCGGGGTAAAGAGTTCTCGTCAACAAATTCCATCGTTGTGCCTGCCACAGCGCACTACATGGGAATGCTGGCGACTTCCATCAATGCTCTGGCTCTGCAGGACGTGATGGAACACTATGGTATCCCGACTCGCGTACAAAGTGCGATCGCGATCCCTCCTGTTGCCGAACCCTTTATCCGCCGGCGCTGTATCCGCCACCTTGAAAAAGGTCGCGTCGTGATCCTTGCTGCGGGAACCGGTAGTCCGTTTGTGACGACCGATACCGCCGCAGCCCTGCGAGCTCGCGAAATTGACGCCGACCTGGTCGTCAAAGCGACGCGTGTCGATGGCGTTTACTCAGACGATCCTCTGAAGAACCCTCACGCTGTGCGATATTCGGAAATCTCGTACCAGGACGTGTTGCGTCAAAACCTGCAGGTGATGGATGCTCAAGCGATTCATCATTGCATGGAACATAATATTCCCATCGTCGTGCTCAACTACCAGAAATCGGGTAATATTGAACGCGTGATTGCAGGTGAACGGCTCGGAACTCGCGTCGGTGCGCCAGCAACCTGAATGACAACAACGGAGCCTTATCACTATGGATCAGGACGAAATTCTGCTGGATGCTGAAGAGCGCATGGAGAAAGCCGCTACTGTCGCTCACGAACACTTCCAGGGTTTACGAACCGGCCGGGCAACGACAGGTCTTGTCGACTCAATTAAAGTCGATTACTACGGCTCGCCAACCCCACTGAAGCAAGTCGCCACGATCAGCGTTCCCGAAGCGCAGCAAATCATGATTCGGCCTTTCGACCAGGGGATCATCGGCGAGATTTCCAAGGCAATTCAGTCGAGTGACATCGGACTTGCTCCGAACTCAGACGGCAAGGTCATCCGACTGAACATCCCGCCGCTTTCGACCGAACGTCGAAAACAGATGGTTTCCCGCTTGAAAGATCTGGCGGAAGACGCTCGAGTTGCTATTCGTAATATTCGCCGAGATGCAAATAAGCATGCCGATACGTCGATGAAAGAT
>JBAXBD010000600.1:0-4225 GCA_037142165.1 Schlesneria sp.
TGCGTTGATCGTCCGGGATCAGAATCGTCTGATGAAACGGCTAAACTGGCGTTCTATAAAAATGATGCGCTTCATTTTCAGATCAGCAATCGAACCTCAGGGTGCCGAGTTTTTACCGTCTTTGGTTAAGCCGCAGCTTTTTCGTTCGAAAACGCACCCGAAGAGCACGGCCTTACCGATGACCGCAACACCGTGGCACGCATTATCGCGTGTTTCTGAATCTGGTTCGAATTTGTCTGTGGATGGGAGCCGACGCCAGGGCACCGGCCCGTTAGCCGCCTGGGCCGGCCCGGTGGGGTTTCGTTTGAATTGGTTATTGGATTTCATCCGACCTGAAGCTCAGCCTCGAGAACCAAGGCTGACAGCTCAAAACCTGTTTCCCGGTGGGAAAGAACCTCGCTGGATTTCGGATTCAACAGTTGATTGAGCGCAGTGATCAATTGGCGTGGATTGGACTTGGAAACGGACACATCCGCTGTAAACGGGAATGATGCGTCGTTGTCCGAAGTCATCAGGCGAACCACCGGTACATCGTTCGCTGTTCGAAACGACATGATTGCATCCGCAACTTCTGTGATGACAGGTTCACCGATCAGAATCGCACAATAGTCCGGCAACCGTTCATTCTGAATGCTTGCGAAAGCATTCGCGTCAGATTTTATCGAATCAGAATCGTATCCAACCGATCGCAAGGCCATGCCAATCAGGTTGCGATAGAACAACGAATCGTCCACGATCAAAACGCGGCGCAGTTCGATCGCCTCGTGTACGGGTTCGGGGACGTCGATTGTTTCTAAGCTCGTTTCAATGCTGGCGTCCGACGGAGTGTCGATGATCGAGTTGTCCGCGATACGGATGAGATCAGGTGCGACTTGAAATTCTCGAACCGAAAGAACATGCCGAATCGCCGCTGACAAGTGTCTGGTCGCGGTTGAAGAACTCAAATCCACATTTGAAGCGGACGAATTCCCTGCAATCGGCTTCAACTCGCTCAGCGATGTTTCGGACATCAGTCGCGGCTGCGATTGGGTGGGGACAACTTCCAGCCGAATCGGGAGAGGATGTGCGGTGACGGTATCCGGAACCAGATCGCTCGCTACGAGAGCGACTTCGATTGTCCGTTTTGATGTCTCTGACCAGAACCCTTTCAGGGTGTCTCGTTCTAATTTCTGTAACGACGCTAAATCCGTGATGAGCGGTTCCTCACGCATCGCCTCAAGACCAAGCAGCAAGTCCTGCAGGCTTCCCACTGCGGCCGTGACATCATCCAAGTTTTCAGACGTGAGTTCTAACTTTCCCGCGCAATATCGTTCCAGGAACTGTTCAATGGCAAGGCTGTTGCGAGCTAATCGTTTCAATTCCAGATCATCGGCTTTGATCCAGAACAATTGCAGGTTGCGGATCAATTCCACCAAACCATCATGGTCCGTTGAACCGAGTGACCAGGCAGCGAACCATTGGCGCAACTGGCCGATTAAGCGCCAGGCGTGATCCAGTAATGATTCGATTCTTGCGGGTTCTAATTGCAAATTTGTCACCCCAAAGCAACGCAACCCTGCATCACAAGGTCAACCCACCTCCCCTGCGGGGGTGGGTTGGCGTTCTTTATTCTTGTTTTTTGCGAATCGAATGGCAAAATGGCCCTCAATCGGCAAGCTTTGCCGAACGAGAAGCTTTGGCTGTCGACTCTATTGGCCTATATCGACCGCATAATCGGCAAAAATTGAACGAGAGTTTTTTAAAGGATTACACCTGCGACGCAGGCGGTCAGGCAACATGAAAGCATTCCACCGAGCATCGCCCGAAGTCCAAGGCGGGCGATATCACCTTTTCGCTCTTCGGCCATTCCGCCAAGACCACCAATCTGGATGGCGATCGAGCTGAAGTTTGAGAATCCACACAACGCGTACGTGAGGATAACAAACGACCGCTCCGTGATTTGATCTTTACACTTGGCAAGTTCACCGTACGCAATTACCTCGTTCAAAGCCATTTTCAGACCGAGTAGTTCGCCACCTTTCAGACAGTCTTTCCATTCAATTCCCATCAGCCAGGCAATCGGTGCGAATCCATATCCGAATCCATCTTTGAGAGACCACGCCTGGCCGATCGACTCCCCCAACATTGCCAGTCCCTTGTCGACCATCGCAATGAGCGCGATGAACGCCATCAGCATGGCCGCGACATTGAGTGCTAATTTCATCCCGTCGGCGGCACCGTTGGCTGCGGCATCGATCAAATTGACTCCGGCCGGTGGGACTTCGAGCTTGGCATTTCCGTAGGTGGCTGGAGTTTCCGTTTCGGGCAGCATCAGCTTGGCAATCATCAGACTGGCTGGGGCGGAAATGACGGAGGCCGTGATCAAATGCCCGGCAGGAATTTCCATCCCCACGAAAAGCGCCAGGACGCCTCCTGAAATCGTTGCGAATCCACCAATCATGACTGCGTTGAGTTCTGAAAGAGTCATCTTCGCGATGTAAGGCTTGATCAGCAGCGGCGCTTCCGTCTGTCCCAGAAAGACATTCGCACTCGCAGACAGGGTCTCGGCCCCGGATGTTCCTAATGTTCGCTGCATGAGCCATGCAAGGCCGTTGACGATCCAGGGCATCAGGCCGATGTAATACAAGACCGACATCAGCGACGAAACAAAGATGATCGTCGGCAGCACCTTGAAGGCGAAAAAGAATTCCTTGAAGCTGTCGCCGAAAACAAATCGTGCTCCCGTGTCGGAAAAGTCGAGCAGCGACGTAAAAACATCGCCCATCCATTCGAAAAACATCCTACCCAGGGCCGTATTCAAAATCAGGATCGCAAACACGAATTGCATGATCGTGCCGGCGATCAGCACACGCCAGGGAATGATCCGTTTATGCGAGCTCATTAACCATGCCAGAAACAGCATGACCACGTAACCGAACAAACTGACGAAGCGTTCCATGGAAAGATCAGGCTCAAGAGGGAAACGAAGCACCCATTTTCACAGAAGGCATTGAGAAACAGCGAAGCCTCATTCGAGGTATCTCAGCGTATTAAACGTCCGATCACCGGCGTCTCCCAAACCGGGGACTATGTACTTGACCGCATTCAATTCGGGATCAATTGCACCGATAAAGATCTGTGTCTTGGGGAATCGTGAAACCACGGCGTCAACCCCTTCTCGAGAGGCGATGACGGAAATCAGTTTAATTGATCTCACGCCCCATTCTTCTAACGATTCAATCGCAGCAGTGGCGCTGCCACCCGTGGCGAGCATTGGGTCGAGGACAATCGCGATGTCGACCGGGTTTGATTGAGGCAGCTTATTGTAATACCGCACCGGCTGAGCCGTCGCTTCGTCTCGGTACAGACCCAAGTGCCAGACTTCGGCTTCCGGGATCAGATCGAGAATTGGATCGACCATTCCCAACCCTGCACGCAGAATTGGAACAAGAGCAATCTTTGCTGCAAGTTCCACCCCGACCATCGATGTCAGGGGCGTCTGAATGGAGCGATCACGAACAGCAAGATCGCGTGTTGCTTCGCAGGCAAGCAGGGAAGAGATTTTTCGGATTAAGGCACGAAACTCGACCGGCGACGTGTTTTTGTCACGCAGTTGCGTAAGATGATATCGGAGGAGCGGATGATTACTTTCGAAAACTTGAAGCATACATGAACCCCTGAAGATGCGAGACTCGGCATAGACTACGAACCACGATCGATTTCGAACAGCGAACGCACTTTAAACGTGCGGAATTCCGAACTACCGAATCCATGATCGAGATGGAAGAAACGATGTCAGGTTCAAGATGAAGTTTGTTGACGACTATCGAGATCCGACGCAGCTGAAAATTCAACTGGCGGAACTGCGAAGAATGATCACTCGACGATGGGTGATCATGGATGTCTGTGGCGGCCAGACCCACGGACTGCTTAGACACGGCCTGGAACAGGCGCTTGAGGATGTTCTGGAACTGGTGCACGGACCGGGATGCCCCGTCTGCGTGACCCCCGCTGAAGCGATTGATGACGCCGTGGAACTCGCGAAATGTCCTGAGGTCATGATGACAAGCTTCGGAGATATGCTGCGGGTCCCAGGTCGTCATGGGAGTCTGCTTCAGGCTCGGGCCAGGGGTTCTGATATCCGCATCGTTTATTCGCCTGCTGAGGCCATACAATTGGCCACGAAGGAACCCGCGAAGCATGTCGTTTTTTTTGCTGTGGGTTTTGAATCGACGGCTCCAGCAAC
>JBAXBD010000601.1:0-4220 GCA_037142165.1 Schlesneria sp.
GTTTGAATTACCGAGGCTAATTCGTCCAAACGCGAATTGGGGTTTTCCAGCAATCGTTGTTCGAGTGCATGCCGGATAATTGCGGCCGCTCCGACGCCGACATGAACAACAAGGTCTCCCCAACCATCGCCGAGACAGGCCCCGGTCAAATGGGGATGGCCGGTGGAGTCGTTGGCCAGCACCGCCAGCTTGGCTGCGGCATCGCCGTTCCGATGGCGGGATGCTTCTGCCGCTTGAATCAATGTGTTGGCAACCAGAGTGATCGCTTCCATGTTCACGCCGTTTTCAGTCGACCCGACGTGAACAGCCGCACGTAATCGCTCGGTCTGGCTGAGTGCCTCGGGGAGACTCGCGATCAATTGCCTGGCACTATGAGTCATGCCATGTTGAACATCGGCAGCATATCCACCAATTCGTTCGGCATGCACGTTGGCTGCTGCACCATCCAGCGTTTTCGCGATGTTCACAAAGTCGGCCGCGTGAAAGCCCTGGGCGACCCGGTCGATCGGCGTGACACACAGGCGCCGCTGCAGCACTGGAACCCCCATCAGTGACGCAACCTCGGTACAGACGGCGTTCATTCGCCCTGCTTTGGCCACAATTCGCTGATAAATTCCATCGCACAATTTATGAAAGTTGCGTTCAGCACAATCCGAGATATTAATCCCCAGAGTGACCGTCCGAACATCCAGCGGCAATTGCCGCAGTTGCTGTAGAGCTGAAAAGAACCCAGACCGTTGATCCATAATTGTCGCTCAATTGCTCTGTGCTTTGAATAATCCGATTCGATAAGGCAAATGCTGTCAGCCGCTGAGATCGAGATCTCTCTCTCAGGGTCCAGCCGTGTTAAATCCGACCGGTTCGGGATGAGCCAATCCGGCGATCACCCGTCGATGCTGTAATGCCACCGTGATTCCGTCATTGCGAAATTCATTACGCAGTTCGTCGCACAACTGCAGCGCGTCGATCCCGGGTGGAACAGAAAGTTCCATCGCCGCTAAAAACATATGACTCGACCCTTGCAGGCGCCCTTGAAGATCGATCAGGTCAATCCCATCCTGCGCCAGACGATGAGCAAGAAATCGAAGAATACCCGGTCGGTCCGGACCAGAAAGGGTCAGCACGTACCGCTCCTTGGGTGTCGGCTCAGTTTCGCCGTCAAAGCCCATCTCAATCGACGGGTCGCGGAGCGTCACTTCGGCGCCGAACGCGCGGCAGACTGCCCGGATGTGATCGATGATCACCTCGGGGTCCTGATCTTCAGGAAACTCGGTCGCCATCATCATCGCAAAAAACTTTTGAATGACGACCTGGCTGACGTCCAGCATATTGCCGCCGAGTTCGTCTAATGCGTTTGCGAGCGCAGCGAGAATCCCTGTCCGATTCGCTGCGACAACCGTCATGATATAAAGTTTCGCCATGATATTTTTCTAACGAGAAATCGATGTATTCGTGATTGAGACGACGAATGATTCAGCCACCAAGCAAGATTTTCTGGATGAATTTCACTCCCCGACTGGCATCATAACCAGGATCGCTTCCCTGATTGCGAATCGACGTCAGCCAGCCTCGGTAGCTCATTTCACCAAGAGTTGCCAGGACTTCAATCCAGTCAACATTCCCCTGCCCCACCGCTTCTTCCTGTCCTCCGTCAATTCCGGCGTCGCCGTCACGTAACTGGAAATGTAACACCAGGTCGTGAAGTAGCCGTAGCGACTCAGCCACCGGACGCCGGGTCATGGCAAAATGAGCGGGATCGAAATCGATTCCAATCGGCCCCGTTTTGATTTCGTCTAACAGAGTTCGAAGCGTTTCCGCAGAATCGTTCGAAGGGGTGATCGCCAAGGCTGTTCCGATATGGTTGGCGTGCTTTGCCAGATCGCTCAGCCCTTCCACCAGCAGTTTTCGCTCTTTCGATTCCGGATCTTCCGGAATCCGTCCGACGCGAAGACACAACGTATTGGCCTTGATCGAATAGGCAAATCGCATCGCATCGCGAATTGCAGCGATGCGAACATCGATTTTGTCAGGCTCGTACAAGGGATAATTGAGAGGAAACACGGCACTGGCAACGGTCAGTCCGTGTTCGCGGATCTGGTGCAACAGGTCACGCCGCCCGGTTTCGGTCAATTCGCTGGCTTTCAGTTCGTTTCGGACATCAAACTGTAAGCCTTGCACGTTCAGTTCGGCCGCCGACTTGATCGACGCCACGAGTGGCTGAACAAAGCAACGAGTCGCAATGGCAAGTCGAAATTTATGCATATTCTACGAAATCGTTCTGAATGAGACATTTCCAATGACCTCCACAGTCTAACAACCCACAAGAATTTGCCCACAAAGGGAGACTGGCCCCGTTGGAAGTCGGCTCAAACCACCGATCCGAAGTTCACTGGCGAGCCGAACGACTTAAGTCCACGGATTCTTCGCGTTTTCCGCCGATCAGCCATACGGTCATCAAATAGCAATCCACATCTTGCGAAATCGCCAAGAACACGAAAACGCCAAGAGGATCACGAAAACACGAAAGAGTGAAAGTACGAAAAAATGCGGCCGGTTGGGCGATCGTATCTTAACCCCGCACCGAGTTCGGTAACACGAACCTGAGAGCCATGCACCTTATGGATCACCTTGTTTTGGTTTTTAGCAATTTTTCGCGGGTATTGATCTTTCCGACGACGGGACCATTGTTTGATCTGGCGTGTGTTGCATCGAGATGACCGGCTACAGGTTCTGTCTTTGGGCGGCTTAACGGGGGCGCTCAATCGGTCTTCATCGTCCAAGTTCGCATCAAAATCCGCTTGCGAAACGCCATCGCGCCATTATCGTAATATCTGCGATGGCAGATAAACGGCCTTCTATCACGTATATTTCTGATCGTTTGTGAATATTCGTGATCAGTTGCGGACATTGGTTAGTTCATCGCGACATTCGAGGCATGCCCAGATGACTGATGAAGACTCTATTCGCGATCTTCAGCGCAAGTGGTTCCGAGCCACCATGAACGGAGACGTCGCTGAAATTGCTGACTTGATGACAGATGATGTCGTTTTCCTCACTCCCGGCCGATCACCGTTTGGGCGACAAGAATTCATCGACTCGTTCAAGGCGATGAAGGAGCACGTCGCGATGAATTGCGATGGCGAGTACACGGAAATTGTTGTGGATGGAGATTTGGCCTACGCGACGGCTCGCCTCGAAATCACCGTGACACCGAAGAACGGAGGCAATGCCAAACAACTATCAGGGAATGCCCTGTCTATATTCAGGCGTCAGCCCGATGGAAAATGGCGTTTGTCTCGTGACGCAAACTTACTCACATCAAAATTGACATGACTTCATAAGTCTGATTACGCACCGAACAATTCGGTCAAACTTGACCTTCAATCGTCGGTGGCTCAAAGTGTGGGCGTGCGAGATGAAAGCCGTTATTCGTCCCGTGCAGGTTACCTTTGGCGTTACCCGATTGAGAGCTTACCGATGTCATCGGATTTCCCGTTTGTAATCGACCGCATTGCACTGACAGAGGATTGGTCACTGCATCTCCCCGTCGCATGCAAAATGCGGATTGAGGACGACTCGATGGTTCTCTGGCGGCCGGGCTTCACGATCTGGTTGAACGCTTGGGGTAACGACACCGGCCGGTCTATCATTGACCTGAAGAAACACTTTGCCCAGACCGCTTCGCCAGAAAAATTCGACGAGCGCGAGTTCGAAGAAGACGGGCGGATCTATTACTCGTATCGGCTGGCTGAAGAATCAGACGATGAACGCGTGCCGGCGCTCAATGCATTTGTCTTTTCTAAGATTGGGCATTTGCAACTGTCGTTCTACTTCGACGATGAAACAGACGTTGAACTTGCTTACAAAATTTTTTCGAGTGCCAGCGGCGATCCTGCCACCCTGTCGGATCACCGCATCTACTCGCAATTATGTCTTGCCACAAACATGATCATGAAAGAGAGACAGCCCGTCGCATACATGTATCGGGAAGACCCCGACAACGCCGATGACAGCGGCTGGCGATTTTTCTCCGGCCGCGAATCCCAGGAATATGTCGATGACCCCGACAATACTCAAGTTTATCCAGTTGCATTTGTTGTCCAGACAACGCCCGAAATCGTCACCCATTTGAACGCTCCCGCCGGTTCACAATTCGAACACGACGGCGAACAATTCGTGCCCGTGTGATTACGAAGTTGTCTAATATCATTCAACAGGAG
>JBAXBD010000602.1:0-4219 GCA_037142165.1 Schlesneria sp.
GGTTTCGACTGGTCCGAGCTCCAAGAGTCCCAAGTGCCCCCTTCAGTTGATGGCCGATTTTCTGGACCGAAGTTGCCTGGGATAACGCGACAGCATTGGCAAGATTTGATTCGAGGTCATTAATTTCTTCAAGCAGCGCCCCGGCCACGACGCGAAGCAATTCCGCATCGTTGTCGACGAATGACAATGCTTCGGACCAATCGATGACGTTTTGGGAACCGGTTTCAAGATCGACAGACTCGCCGTTCCTGG
The DNA here is from genome assembly GCA_037142165.1 of Schlesneria sp. Lineage (GTDB taxonomy): Bacteria > Planctomycetota > Planctomycetia > Planctomycetales > Planctomycetaceae > Schlesneria. Next base: position 253 of record JBAXBD010000602.1, read on the forward strand.
CCGCAAATAAGTCGGCGAGAATCTCGTCCAGTTCATGAGTGCGAATCGGCTTCGACAAATACCCGGTCATTCCACTTGCCAGACAGCGTTCGCGATCTCCTTTCATGGCGTGGGCCGTCATGGCCACGATCGGGATTGGATTGCGGATTCGCAGATTCAATTTCTCGTGCGCCTCTAAATTCCGAATCGTTTTCGTGGCTTCTAATCCATCCATGACCGGCATCTGCACGTCCATCAGCACGAGATCGAACACTTCCGATTTGAGCAGATCGATCGCCTCCTGACCGTTATTGGCGACCGTGATTTGATGCCCTCTCTTGCGAAGTAAACCCGTCGCGAGAACCTGATTCGGATACGAGTCTTCAGCGAGAAGTATTCGCAACGGTCGGACGGCGGGTTGAATATGATCCTTGCGGGAAGGTTGTTCGGGTTCGGGTCGGGTCACCCCCAGAGTCAGAACGATCGACTGCATCAATTCGGATTGCTTGATCGGTTTGCGCAGATGGGCCGCGACGTGGAGTTTCTCGCAGCGATCATGGTCACCGGGGCGATCACCTGAAGTGAGTACAATGACAGCCAGATCCCGCAGCCGTTCGTCGCGACGGATCTTTTCGGTCAGCATGAAACCGTCGACGTCGGGCATATTGACATCTGTCAGGAGCAGCGAGAACGGATCACCCATCACTTTTGCCTGAAGTAACTTTTGGAAAGCTTCAGACGCGGTTTCGGCTGCGACGGGTCGCAGTTGATTGTTCTCGAGGATTTCTGTCAGTATCAGGCGATTCGTCGCATTATCGTCGACCAATAGAACTCGCGTTCCTTTGAGCAGTGCAATGCCGTTCCCATTTTGATTCCATGTCCTGTGTTCAGCGATGCCAATTCTTGCTGTGAAAAAAAAGGTACTTCCCATTCCGGGCATGCTTTCCACCCAGATTGATCCTCCCATCAGTTGGACAAGCCTTGAGGTGATTGTCAGCCCTAATCCTGTTCCACCATACCGACGCGTTGTCGATGTGTCGGCCTGTTCAAAGGCCTGGAAGATCCGATCGATCTTATCGTCGGTAATGCCAATTCCCGTGTCACGAACCAGGAACAGTAACTCGGCAGTTTCCGCATCTTTTGAGCGACAACTGACGTCCAGGACGATTTCACCCTGTTCTGTGAATTTCACCGCGTTGCCGACGAGATTCATCACGATCTGTCGAAGTCGACCAGGATCACCCACCAGTGCGGCAGGTACGTCGGTCGCAACATGAAAGGCCAGTTCGAGATCTTTGTGAGACGCTCGAACTGCCAGCGTTTTCATCGTGTCACCGAGGACCTCGTGCAGGTTGAACTCGGTATGGTCCAGGTTGAATTTCCCCGCTTCGATTTTTGAGAAGTCAAGAATATCGTTGATCAGGCTGAGTAGCGACTCACCGGACTCATGCACCATTTTCACATATTCGCGCTGCATGCTGTCGAGCTTTGTATCCAGCAAAAGCTCAGTCATCCCCAGAACGGCATTCATCGGCGTTCTGATTTCGTGACTCATGTTCGCCAGAAAGTCACTCTTCGCACGGCTGGCGGCTTCTGCCGCCTCTTTCGCTTCCTGGAGCGCAAGTTCTGTCTGCTTCTTCTCGGTAATGTCTTCTGAGATACCGAGCAGAAAACGGGGTTGTCCTGCCGCGTCGAGGACAGGAATTTTTTTTGTATGCAGAATTCGACGCCCGTGGTTCTGGGTGTCGAGAATTTCATCAGAAATCTCGACCATCACTCCGTTGGCCAGGACCGCACGATCCTTCTGTGTAAAGAATTCCGCCAGTTCCGGCGGAAACAGATCGAAGTCACATTTGCCAAGAACCTCTTCGCGATTCATACCCACCAACTGTTCGCTCGCTCGATTGAACCGCACGAACCTTAACTCTTCGGCTTCTTTCACGAACAGCATGATCGGGACGTTGTCGACAATCGAATCGAGAAAGGCATGAGCTTCCTTCAAGCGATTTTCGGTCAGCAGGCGATCGGTGACATCCCAGTACATCCCCTGAACACCGACGATCTGTCCGGTCGAGTTGCGCACAGGTGCCTTGAGAACCTGAATGTGCCGTCGGTTTCCCGCCGCATCAGAAATCTCTTCAGTATCCTCCAGCAACGTTCCCGTTTCCATCACATGCATATCGTCACGACGATATTTCGCGGCCAACTCGGCGGGAAACAGATCGAAGTCGTCTTTGCCTCGTAACTCTGCGAGCGTGCGACCGAGCGCACCACAAAATCGCTGATTACCAAACAAGAGTCGAAATTGTCTGTCCTTCTGAAAAACGCTGATCGGCAGACTTTCCACAAGCGATGTGTAAAGCGATTCGGCCGAAAGCGGGGTGAGTTCTGCAACCATGAGTGTCACCTCAATTTGCGGGAGGGATCATCATCGGAGGGGTGAAGGTAATTCGTGTTTGATTCAAGCTGAGGCAAGAGGATTGAATACAGAATATCACAGTCCGTCATCGAATGTATTCGCAAAAAATCATGAGCCGGTGTGATTCAAATCTGTTATCACTTGGCACGCGGTTTCGATTATTGCGAAACCGAAGCGGTAAACCAACCTTGAACAGGCTACCGAGTCCGAATGCTGAAACGCCATTGCCCGCACGCAAATGAAACCATCGCCTGAATATCGAGATTTCGAATGACTCCAATCAAGGTCACCTATCGACTGACTCTGCAGGAATTCATGGCGGCTTGTCATTCGCATTGGAACACCCATAAACAAGGGGCGCGAGCCAATTTGATTTTTGGTGTCATTGGAATTATCGCCGGAGCAGCACTGTTACCGTTTCATTGGATAGGTGGATTGCTCATTTTTATTTGCCTCGCGTTAATTGCCATGGTGATCGGACGATCGATCATGTGGCGACACGCTTTTCTGGATAACAAGAAGTTTACAGCACCGATTTCACTCATCTTCGGTGACGAGACAATCCATGTTGAGACGATTGATGGAACGTCAGATTTGAATTGGAGCTTTTATTCCGGCTACCTTGAGACGCACGAGCTTATCATGCTTTACATGACACGCCGAACCTTTTCGGTGATCCCGAAATCAGCATTTGCCGATGCCAATCAAGTTCGAGATTTTATGAGCCTTGTTGGTTCAAAAATTCCGTCGAAAAAGTGAATCGAGTAACTCGTGCATTCTCCCTCGTCATCCCCACTCTGGATCACGTACGAACCTTCTAAAGGTCCTGGACCTGAATCAATGCCTAAGACGAACTTCATGAACATTGCCGTTGAATGTTGGAAACATTCGGGAAAACTTGGCCTCGCAGAACCAGCGATTTGCCTTCATCATGAAGTCGTGGACATGGGAAGGCCGATTCTTCAGGCGTTGAGCGAATTGTCGTCCGAGCGCCTCGCTTCGCAGCGTACAGTGACCTTCGTAGACTCGGCGCGAGAACAGTCCATCACAACAGTTCGATTCCGATTGGTCGCATCTCGCGTCGACCTGAGGGTGATGAATGTTACCAGCGAACCGGGTGTTGCAACGATTGAAATGACCGAGATTGGACTACCATTAATCCGTGAAGCGTTGCTGAGATGGTTCGATGGTGCCGAGGATTTCGGTGTATCAGTCAGGCATGCTGGCCTGAAGCAATCTGAGCTCGGTCCCCTCGATCGTACCTCGGGCGAATTGTGGTTTTGGGGACCGCTCTACTTTGGGCCGTAATTGGGTCCCGTCCCTACGCTCCCGATTGGCACAATTGAGCCTTAAGAGATACCAGGAGGATTATTCGCTTTACGAGGCTAGAAATTTTTGCGATGAGCAAAAAAACACAGCAAGACCGACGATGGTCATGCTGTGGTCTCATAAGATTTTTCCTGAATTAGCCGTTACAGGACTTTCGCGATCGGCACTCCGTCATGGGCAACCTTGAACGGTCGGCCCGTTGGTGAATAGGCGATCTTTTCCAATGGCAATCCCAATGCC
>JBAXBD010000603.1:0-4217 GCA_037142165.1 Schlesneria sp.
CGACCAGTTGCTTCACGACGGCCGACTGATTCTCGGTGTCGTTCAGCGTTCCCGCCATTTGAGCCAACAGGATCAAGACGGCGAAATCGCCCGGATTTGTCGCTCGAATGTTGCTCAATGCCGACTTCGTCTTCTCGACCATTTGTGGGTTGGAGGCGATCCCAGACACCAGGTTGGAGAGGGCGCTAGACATCGTTGTCTTGTCGAGATCACGTGAATCCAGCATCACCAACAGGTCTACTGACGGTCCCCCTTTTGTCGTATCGTCACCGGTCAAAAGTTCCGGAAGAAGCTCAGGCTTCAGTTCCTTGAGCGCTGTTTGGAACCCTGTTTCAAGCTGCTTTTTCATGCGGGCGATCTGCTGAGTTCCGTTCGTCCCGCCACCGAAAACCCGTTGGGCCGAAACGAAGTCTTCGGAACGAGCCAGTTGATCCCGATAGACACGCAGGGCGTCGATGGGAAACCCAATCGCTTTCATCTCGTTACCGAGTGACGTCGAATTATTAATCCGCTGATACGCTTCGTAATCTTCGTTCCCTTGATACCGCGATGACTTCACCTTGCTCGCTTCGAGCATCACTCGCCTGGCGTCGCTCCTGCGACCCCGTTGTTTGTAGAGGGTCACCAGCGGCTTTCCTGGCGTATATTGAAACCCGTTTTGCGACATCGTGTCCGGGTCTTTGATCGCCGCTTCGAAATACTGAATCGCCAGGTCGATACCTGCTTCGTGAGGCATCAGCTCTTGAGCGATCTCCCACCGGGTGTATTGACCCTGTTGCATCCCCTTGAAGGTTGGCAACAACTTTTCCAAGACCACTTTGGCTTCATCAATCTTGCCGCGACGCAAATCGATCAGCGCCAGAAGTGCCTGTCCTCCATCCCATTTTTTCACCTTTTTCTGTGTCTCTTGGATCTCTTTCGTCAATTCGTCAAACTTCTTGTTGGTCGCAGCAATGGTCAGGAAGCGGTTCATCAACGTGGTGATCTTCCCGTCGCCACCCCAACTTTGAATCTGTCCGAATCCTGGCCAACCCGCATTCTGCAGGATCGATGTTTCGGTCGGGATGATCCCTTGCCGGGCATAGTCGTAGATTTCTGGCATCTGCCAGAAGATGTCGTTGTTTAAACTGGATAACAGTTGCTGCCTTTGATCAGGCAATTCTTTCCAGGCTCGCTTAAACAACGCAATCGCCTGGGTTTTCGACTTTTCCTGATACGACAGATTGCTGATCATGTTCGTCAGTTCCCAGGGATTCTGACGGAACATTTTGAAGTCAAAGTCCTCCAGGACGCTGGCCAGTTCATTCAGTTTGTCTGCATTCTGGAACGAGTTAATAATTTCATAGAAATTGTTCCGCGCCAGCTTCGGATCTTTCTTGAGCGCCACTTTGAAATGTTCAACCGCTTCTTTGTGTTTTCCCTGACTCATTAACTGTTGACCGAGGTTGAACCGAAACTGTGGATCGTCCTGTTTCGTCTCGGCGATCTTCGCCGTCAGCTCTTCGACCTTCTTCGTCTCGCCGCTCGCCGTGTAGTACTCGATCAACGTTTCGGTCAATCGCTGTGATTTGGGTGAGGACTTCAGTTGACCTTCCACCTTCTTGATCATCTCGGGGAGTTTGCCTGACCGTTTGAGCACCGTCAGCGCCTGCTGTCGTAGTCCGGAATCGCCGTTGGAGTTGTTACTGCGTCGCCGCGCGACGGCGTTCATCGTTGTCGAAGCACCACTCGATCGTCGCAGCAATTGATGGGCGATCTGCGTCGCCACTTCGTTCTTTCCCTGCGACTGGTATTGCTGCATCAGGTTCGACAGAACATCCGTCTTATTTCCCGCCTGACGTCCTGCGCGAGAAAGGACAGCCTCGGCCTGGTCATGCATTCCCAACTGATGCATCTGTTGAGCGAGCTGGATTTGCAGATTCGAGTCCAATCGTAATCCGAACAATCGTTCGGCGGCGGCACGTGCTCGATCGATGTTGCCACTGTTCACGGCCATCCGCAGCGCGGTGATCTCGCGTTTCTGCATCGCCTGCTGATCTGTTGCCGTCAGTGAGTCGACGATTGCCAGGGCTTGTTCGTGCTCGCCTCGTTGCTCATAAAGTTTGGCCAGTTCAAACTTCATATCGACGTTGTCATTGAGTGCCTCGGTGGCCGGCGCAAGGACCGCCAGGGCCTCGTCTTTTTCATCCATCCACCAGTGAAGGTAACCCAGACCAAACTGCCAGAAGATTTTCTGAATGTCGGATGTATTGGGATCACTCAGCTTTTTCTGAAAATGGTCAACGAGGTCGCGCGACGCATCCGCCTCTTTTAAGATCGCGAATGCCTGATACAGCATTTGAATTGTTGATTGATCGTAAATCTCGTTTGCCGTTGGAAAGTTAAGATTCACGTGCTGTTGACTGTTACCGCGCCAGACATAAACGTAGCCCCGTTGCTGGTACTGGAACTGTTGTTGCTGATTCCGCTTCTTTGTCGCGGCCGGCACCGCTTTCTGTTTCACGTAGCGTGCGACGGCCGTTGTGAGAAAACGGTCCCATAAACCCAGGACGTCTCCGGTTGCCTTTTTCTGAGCTCGCTTGGCCATCAGTTGGGCAAGAATTTGTGACTGGTACTCGGGCGACGATACGTACTGGGCATAATTGAATACGCCGTTGGGGTTTTGTGTCTGGTTCGCCGCTCCGTCATCCTTGAGTTCCGCTAGTCGGTCAAGCAGTGTGATCGCAGTGTCATAGTCATTTTTCTGCACAACAAAAGGGAGTAAGGACGCGATCTGAAGAGGTTCTTTTGCCTGGCTGATCACGTCGTTTAACATTTTGTCAGCTTCATCTTTTCGACCAGCTCGCTTTAATTCGGCGGCAACGATTTGAAGAAATGACTGACCAAAGGTCATCATCGATGTGCTGTCATCAATCGCCTTGTAACACGCCATGACGTGATTCATTTCGTCAGGATCAAGCGCTGCCAGTTTGGGCATCCGCTGTTGTGTTTCCTCCTCATCGTCGTCTGTTTTCTCTGTCTCGTCGGTCATCTCGATGGGGTCACCATCTTCGTCAACCTGGTTGGGTTCGAAGCCACGATTCGTCAGGGATGCCAGGTACATGGTTTTTGTGGTGACATCGGCATCAGGTCGTAAAGAGAGCTTCTTCAGAATCCGATAAGTGTCTTTAGGATTGCTCGTCAGGGATGCGAAGTAATACCAATCGTGCAGGCCGCGCAGATCTTCCGCCTTCTCACCAAGTTCCCGGTGTTCTTTCAGGAATTCATCTTCCTTCCCCTCATTTCGAGCCAGCAGATTTAACCAGCCGACGCAGGCGATTCGCGCCGTTCCGTAATCGTGCGGCGTCCAGAACGGCTGTTGTCCACCGCCGTAATAGTTTTGATTGTCCAGTCCGATGGCCTGACGAATCTGCCAGGTGCTCTGAACGCGATTCAGCATCGGGTTCATCTCGATTGTCTGAACAACCGGACTACGGGTCCGTCCTTGAGCCTTCTTCAACTGGTTCTTCGCCGAAAGCGTCATTTCATTATCGTTCAGTTTCAAGGCCAGGATCGCTTCAAACCGCGACCTGGCTTCGGCCGCTTTGTCCTTCGATTTGGCGAGTGCAACCCCTTCACGATACAGCAATTCCCAGTTCTTCGGCTGATCTCGGGTCAGTTTTTCCACAACGGTCAATGCCTGTGAATAGCTTTCTTGATTCAGCATCGAATCCAACGACTTCAGGACTGTTTCCGGGTCCTTTTCTTCCATCGTGATCTGGCTCATCAGCGCCGTCGCTTCGTCGTTCTCGCCCAACTTCATCAGCAGTTGCGCCAGTCGCATCGTCGCTTCTTTTCCAGGCGTCGACTTCATCAGTTGCTGCTGGAACTTCACTGCGGCATCCAGATCGCCATCCGACTCACACAGCTTGACCAGTTGAGTCAGAAGCTGGACATCGCGGGTCTCTTCCGTCAGCAGCTTTTCCAGTTCCTGACGCGCGTTACCGTCGTCGCCGGCAGACTGGTAAGCCTGGGCGAGGCAGATCGTCATTTCACGCTGCTGGTTCGGTTCACGACGTTGACGTTCCAATCGTTCGAGCAGCCGGTCAAACTGGTTTGTCTGCAGATACAGCTCGGTTAACTTCGGAACGACTCCCAGTCGATCTTCGAGATTGGCCGCCTTATCGAACGCTCGCCAGTAGAGTTCGATCGCTTCGCTGGTACGAAACTGTTCGCTC
>JBAXBD010000604.1:0-4213 GCA_037142165.1 Schlesneria sp.
GGTGGACGTTGGTCGTCGGCATTATTGGCCCAGCCGACTGAAGGGATCGACGGCACCAAATACACGAGCGGTATGGTCTGGACAGGGACTTCGGGAAATGGCCTGGAATATAGCACCACAATCTTCGGCGGATACGGGCTTGGTTCAAATAATTTCGGTTTCAATCCATATAATCAAATGAATGTTTTCTCGGCTCCGCAAGTTCAAGTCGGAGTCATCTCCACGTCACAGTCTGGCTCAAGTTGGGTGCAGGAGCCAAACAGGTCCGCTACGGATACTCCAGGACTGAGCACTTGGACAAATACATTTCAGATGTACGCAATATCTCAGGAATTGACGATGGCTCCAGAGCCGTCGACTCTAATCAGTGCCGTCGTTGGTTTGCTTGTGATTACGTTTGTCTGGACAAGGCGACGCTCAGCAACGGCTGCAACTTGAGTGGAGTGGGAAAGACCAATGGCTCTCAACGGCGTAGCGCCGATTGTGTCAGGAATGGCTTCCCTTTAATTTTCTGCGCTGAGGCTGGAATGCGATTAATTTCTCTCGCGAATTGCAGCTTCACCGATTCCGAAATATGACTTCATCCGGTCGATGTACTCTCCATGGTCATAGTGACACGCTCGCATTGCGTCATCGTAAGCCGCGTGGCCGTCACCAATCCAATCGATGATGTTAAAAATTTCGAGTGAGGCATATGAACTGTTGCTGAGTAATTGATTCCAGCATTGTTGAGCTTCCGATTTTTCCCCGTCCCGATACAGAATCCACGCAGCCATCGCTCGCACATGGTCAAAATCGTCTTTCAGGCACCTGCGGATCAAATCGTGATCCAGCTTCACGCGCCCTTGCAGATGAAAGCAGCCGATTACCGACCAGTAACGAATCCCCGAATCGGAATGGTTGAGGTTCCGACTGAACGTTGGCAAGTTTGCTGGGTCTTGCTTCATCGCCAACGCGGCGGCCTGCTGGTAACCCTTCAGATCGTACAGCGACGGATCTCGGACGAGTTCGTAGACCGTCTTTTTGCTCGCTTCAGATCGCCGGACCAGTTCCATTTCGGGTAATAAACCTGCATCAAAATATTCGAGTTGCCAGGCGTCGAGAGCCTTGCTTAGCCGCGCGAGTTCGTTGGCATACTGTGGTTGGGCCGCAAGGTTGTTCACGTTGTCCGGATCTGCGGTTGTGTCGAAGAGCTCTTCCATTGGTTTGGTTTTGAAGAATTGTCCTGTGACATCGTCAGTCTTGCCAGCCTTATGGTGCTGCTCCCAAGCTTGCGTCGCCTTCATCGTCCACAGGTAGTTCAGGTGTTGTCCCCATGGCGCATAGGGCATGTAGTTACGGATATAAAGAAACTTCCGATCTCGGATTGCACGAGAGTTATCAATTCGTTCATCCATCCGGCCGCGAAAGCTGACGTGATATTCTCGAGATTCTGTTTGTGGGCCGAGAAAGATTTTTCCTTGCATATAAGTGGGGGATTCTACACCACAAAGGTTCAGCCAAGTCTTGGGCATGTCGATGAAGCTGACCAACTGGTCAATTGTTGCGCCCGGCTCGGCGGGGCGCAGGTGCTTGAACTTTTCTGGAATTCGCACGATCAGCGGACAGTGGGTACCACTATTGTATAAGCAGCGTTTGCTGCGAGGCAGAACCCCGCCGTGATCTGAGTTGTAAATCACGATTGTGTTTTCAGTCAGGCCATTCCTTTCCAACTCTGCTAGAGCCTTACCGATGTCGGCGTCCATCTTTTTGACCTGGTCGTGATAGTGCGCGTAGTTCTTGCGGATCTCAGGGATGTCAGGGTGATACTTTGCCAGCCGCACCTTATCGGGGCTGTGCGTCGTGTGATCAATGTCGCCAAACGCAGTCGATTCATGCGACTTCGTACTGTTAATGACCATGAAAAACGGTTGACGCTTGGGCAGGTCGTTCCAGTCGGCTTTGTTGGTGTCCCAGGCGTTACCATCGGGCCGTCCGCCGATGTTGTAGTCGGTTTTGGTCACATTACCGACGTAATATCCCGCTTGTTTGAGCAGGTCGGGATAGTATTTGATTGTTCCATGCGGAATCAGATATCGGCTGCGCATCTGATGCGTACCAGTCGAGAGTGCGTAGACACCGGTGATCCAGCCGCTTCGCGACGGAGCACAAACGGGGGCGTTCGCGTAACAGTGCAGGTAGCGAAACCCTTCAGACGCAAGCTTGTCAATGTGCGGAGTCTCTGCATATGGATTCCCATAGCAGCCGACCCAATCGACACTGTTGTCTTCCGAAGTCAGCCAGAGAATATTTGGACGATCATCGGCGATTGCGAATTCCATACTGACGACGAGCAAGAGCGTCAGATATGAAAATATCGCTTTCATCGTTTTGACTTCTTATTGCGTGTGTTCTCTCTCAGCCAAGTTGATGTGGAATCTACGTTTTTATGTGGTTCTTTGGCAATCGTGTCCTGTCGAATTCGACAAATCTGTCCGTCAGGACAACCTAGAGGAGCTTTTTTCCTGGGCGATACCGCGGCTGAAATCGTAGTGCGGGCCTGATCCAATCTTTGAATTGGACGAGAAATTCTCACTCGCGACGCGCTCGTCGTCGACCATGTAATCGCGCACAATCGGAACCGCATCACGTTTGTTCGCTAACACCAGGTGAAAGACCATCTCAGATCCCGTCAGAAATGCCAGTTGGGCAGAAATCAGATAGAACTCCCACATGCGGCACATGCGTTCGTCGTAGATGGCTGCTGCTTTATCCCAATTCGCCATGAATCGCTCGCGCCAGTCACGAAGAGTGTAGTGGTAGTGAAGTCGAAGAACCTCGCAGTCGGCGACCCAGATACGCTGGCGTTCTGCTGGAGCAAATATCTCGGATAGTGAAGGAGCGTAGCCTCCTGGAAAAATATATTTCCGCACAAACGGGCTGGCAGTGCCAGGAGGGGCATTGCGTCCAATACTATGCACAAGTCCGATACCGTCTTCCGTGAGCAGGCTCCGGAATTTACGAAAGAACTCGTCATAGTGACCAACTCCGACGTGTTCCAGCATTCCCACCGACACGACGCGGTCGTATTTTCCCTGCAAATCCCGGTAGTCCATGTGCTCGAAATGAACGCGATTTTCGAGGCCCAGTTGCCTAGCCCGCTCGCGTGCGACGCGAATCTGTTCGATCGAGAGATTGACCGCCGTTACTTCGACATCGGCGCTCTGTGCGATATGGAGAGCCAACCCACCCCAACCGCAACCCAATTCGGCAATCTTCATGCCGTCTTCGATTTTCAACTTGGCACAGACGTGACGTTTCTTGTTGAGCTGAGCTTCCTCAAGCGAATCATCGGGGCTGCGATAATAGGCACATGTGTATTGCATGTCCTCATCCAGGAACAGACGATAGAAATCGTCTGAAAGGTCATAGTGATGCGATGCGTTTTTGAGTGCCTTCCCGATGGGGTTGTGTTGATGAAGTCGTCGCAGCCATCGCCACGAATGGCGTAACATGGTTTGAATTGGATGCCCCGTAAGCCCGGTACGATTGTTCGAAAACAGGTTCAGTAAGTCGAAACACGTCGAGCCTTCTTCAAACGTCAGCTCGCCATTCATGTAGGCTTCGCCGACATACAATTCAGGGTTAAAAAAGAGCTTGGTGTAAAGAGATTTATTGTGTAAACGAATGGTCACAGTCGGTTCAGTGGGCGTTCCGGAAAACGTGTGTATTTTTCCAGTCACGTCAATGACACGCAGGGTGCCGCGCTGGACGAATCGGCGAAGCAACGTGGATAACAGTTTCATGCGTGTCCTCCATGACAATGAAAGTTCTGAACGGTGGAGAAGCTCGACTGTATGCACTAGCTGCACGCTATTGAACCGATATCCCAATTGAAGTCAGGGATTGCAAGTTGTTTTAGAGTGCAGCAGCGAGGAATGAGTCGATATCTTTCACCAACGCCGACGTTTTCGAAGAAGCCTCCGTCGCCAAATTCTCGCCAAATAACGATTTCAGTCAATTGATGATTAGCGAAGAAAAACGAACAGTGGCCGACGTGTGGATAATCAAAAAACTTAGCTGATGTTTTCTTTGTCATCGAATTGAGCTAGTTTCGATTATCAGGAGCGCTGTCGAGCCAAAGGGCCGTCGTATCGTCAGAATGGCCGAAGTCCATATCCCAGGGCAATCGCATCTAAAGCCTCCACACTTTAGCAATGGGTCTTTTCGAATC
>JBAXBD010000605.1:0-4201 GCA_037142165.1 Schlesneria sp.
CACTCTTCCCGTTTGCCGCTTGTGAGCTGCAGTCGATCGGGATTTTCGATTTGTCGCGAGGGATCACGAAAAGCAACCATCGAGGGAAGCTCTTGATTGAGCTGGCCAGGTTGTGCAGGAATCGTCTTTTTCATCTCGGTTCTGGCAGATCCGTACTGATAAGGCCCGAATCCGAAGACGAAAACATTCGTATCGTCTGCCAACGAAGCCGACACCCCGCCGGCTCCGAGCATTTCGTGAGTTTTCGTGTCATAAGCAACGAGGCCGATTTTGGCGAGTGCCGACTGTCGAGATTTCTGCCAGAGTCGAACTTCAGGCAGTGTCAGCATCCCCGGCAACACGATTTCCGGGCATCCGACATATGAATCGGCATTGTCTGTACCGACTCCACCGCTTCGCATTTCGATGACAACATCCGCATCCTCAGGCTTTGAGACGATCGAGGCCCCATTGAGCATTAGCCGATGGCGAACCGACCCCACGACATAGCCTTTGTCGATACAATCCAGGTATTTGTCTTCAACAAATACCCGTGCCCCCTGGAAGGGGGTAAAATCGCATTTTGCGAGTGACTGATCGACAGCACCCGAAATCAGGATTTGTTCTCGAGCGGTTCGTGCTGTATCCGTTCGTTTCACGGAAGAACAACCGATCGCAAGTGGCGCGAAGACCAAAGCCAATACGAGTAGACGACATGACATTTGCCATACCTCAATTCTTCGGTTGGAAGTGACCTTAACGCGCGTTGGTTAACGTCGTTGTGTTTTGCTGAAAGGGGATTGATGCGTCGAAAGCAAAAGGTAAAGCCTTGCCGAGACACGACTTCCTCGATTGGAAGTCGCGTCGGTCCGACTTTTGACTTATTGACTGACGAGCCAGATGGGAGATTGGCGCGGGGTTTTTAACAAGCGGCAGAATCTGCGACAAGAGGAATTTTTTTCGATAACGTTCAGTGCAAACGTCACCGGCTTGGAGGCGGCGAGCGTTTCGGTCAGAATGGTGGCTTACCAAGGTCGCCAATGATCAGGGACCTGATCGATTTCGAATTGGCGGCCGACCTCGTGGCACACGCCACTTTACATGTATTTAGTGATAGAACTTTCCAGCATGCAGCGAATACTGCTTAAATCGAAGATCCACCGTGCGACGGTCACCGACGCTCAATTACATTATGAAGGGAGCGTCACGATCGATCACGATTTGATGCTCGCCGCCAATATCGCTGAACACGAACAAGTTCATATTTACGACATCAACAACGGCAACCGCCTGATCACGTATGCCATCCAGGGACCGGCCGGGAGCGGGACGATTTGTATCAATGGTGCAGCAGCTCATCTGGTTTCACCCGGCAATTTAGTGATAATCGCCGCTTATGCTCAGTTTAATGAGTCCGAAGTGGCAACTCATCGGCCACGTATCGTTCACGTCGACGGCAAAAACCGCAAAACCAAGTGAGAATGCTGGCGGCGTGACCGTTGAAGCCAGTGTCCCGCAAGAACTGTGGCAACTTGGTTGACATTCTGTCTGGTGCGGTCTAGTTTCGTGCAAAATTCTTGGGTTTTCCCACTTCGTTACATCCTTTGAAAGGCAACTCTGATGGGTCGTCCTGTTACCCTGTTTACCGGCCAGTGGGCCGACCTGAAGCTCGAAGATCTGTGCAAAAAAGCCAAGGACTTTGGCTATGACGGCATCGAACTCGCCTGCTGGGGCGATCATTTTGAAGTCGATAAAGCACTTTCCGACGATACTTATTGTGCTCGGAAGCGAGAATTGCTGGAAAAATATGACCTGCAGGTCTTCGCCATTTCGAACCATCTGGTTGGCCAGGCGGTACTCGACAATATCGATGCTCGCCACAAAAGCATTCTTCCTCCTTACGTCTGGGGCGACGGCAAGCCGGAAGGGGTGACTCATCGAGCCATCGAAGAGATGAAAAACACCGCCCGTGCGGCTCAAAAACTGGGCGTCGGTATCGTGAACGGCTTTACGGGTTCAAGCGTCTGGCACCTGATCTACGATTTCCCTCCAACTCCAAAATCAATGTACGATGCCGGATTCAAGTTGCTGGCCGAACGATGGAATCCCATCCTGGACGTCTTCCAGGAATGTGGTGTCAAGTTTGCCCTGGAAGTCCATCCGACTGAGATCGCGTTTGATATCTATTCCGCAGAACGAGCGATTGCCGCACTTGGCGGTCGTGAAGAGTTCGGATTTAACTTCGATCCCAGCCATCTCATCTGGCAAGGGGTCGACCCCGCTGAGTTTATCCGGTATTTCCCGAATCGGATTTACCACGTGCATATGAAGGACGCCAAAGTTACGCTCAATGGACGATCGGGTATCTTGTCGAGCCATCTGTCATTCGGCGATCCACGACGTGGCTGGGACTTCCGCAGCATGGGACGTGGCGGCGTGAACTTCGAAGAAGTCATTCGCGCTTTGAATGCTGCCAAATACCAGGGTCCCTTGTCGGTTGAATGGGAAGACAGCGGCATGGACCGCGAACATGGTGCTCGCGAATCTTGTCAATACGTCAAGAACATTGACTTCGCACCGTCGGCACGAGCATTCGACGCTGCGTTTTCAGAATAACCCAGTCGTCAGAAACGATTGAGTCTCAAGATTTAAACCACCGGGGTTTCCCGGTGGTTTAAATTGTTTTTGCACAGGCAACGGCGATTCATGAATCAATTCGATGAACATGATACCGAGGTTGAACAACGATCCAGCGATTATGACGGCGCATGGAAGGAAACGCTCAGGTTCCATTTGATGGAATCGATGAAAAAGTGTTTCCCAAAAATTGCTGACGTCATCGATTGGAATCACGAACCAATCTGGCTTGATAAGGAAATCAGCCAGATCATCGGGCTGGCTGGACACCGTAACAGCGAAGTGGATGTTCTGTTCAAAGTCCATCTCATTAACGGAGTCGACCAATGGATACTCTGCCATCTTGAGATTCAAACATCTTATGAATCAGACTTTGCCACGCGAATCGACCTGTACAATGCGGGCCTGAAATGGATGTTTCGGCAAGAAGTAATTACTCTTGTAATCCTTGCGGACCTCAGGCCAAACTGGCGACCGAACGTCTATCATTTTGAACTCGGAGACTACGGAACTGATCGTCGATTCCCAATCTGCAAGTTACTCGACCGTGTCGGTACTGATTGGGTCGATGACAATTCGCTTGTTGTCCAAGTCGCTCGTGCTCAGATTGCAGCACTGCAAACTGCAAGCGACCCACAAGCTCGTTTCAGTGCCAAAACGCAATTAGTGCGAAACCTCTACACGCTTGGATATGATTCGGATAAGATCCGGGAGATGTTCCGTTTGATTGATTGGATGATGCGATTTCGGTCTGATCTGGACCGAAGATTCAAGTCCGAATTGGTTGCATATGAAGAGGAACTGGAAATGCCGTACGTAACATCAATTGAACGCCTGGCAAAGGAATAGGGTCGAGAAGAAGGTCGAGAGCAAGGGACCGCCACGTTATTATTTCGAATTCTCTCGCGACAGTTTGGCCCGTTGCCAGAGGAGGTTCAACGTCAAATTCGTGGGTTGAAGTTTGAACAAAGCCAGGAACTTGGGGAATCTCTTTTAAGCTTTCAATCGCTCGAAGATCTTCAGAACTGGCTGAAAAAATTGGATTGAATTCGAATTTGTGCGTGAAGGCTTGATAAGTCTTCACACGAGTTGGCTCTTTGACCTCCTCATCTTCCGTGTAGCCAAGCCCAGTTCGACCGGAGGAAGCATAGAGGACCCGGGCAGTATCGATTACGCTTCGGCGTCTTCTCGCACGCTGAATTCCAGTTTCCATCGGCCACTGCCGCGAGTACTGACGCACCAGAGTTCCAACACACCCAATTCCGTTAATTGTGTATGGAACTGGACCGGGACATAGTGGTCGTCGATCGCATCATCCTTTGGAAGAGTTGCTTCCAGCGAGTCGGTTTCAACGATCTCGCTATCGTCCCAGCGTTGCAGTCTGACCCCTGGCTGATCTTCTTTCCGCGTTGACGAGCTGAAGAACCGGAAATGGGCGGGTTGACCGACAATCAGTCCGATGGCATCTGAAGGAACATCGAGTTCGGTTCCTTCTTCCATCCCAAACGGGACGACGCAGAGAGCTCGTAAGGGACGGGGTGCACCCGGTATTGCCAAACCGGCCGTCTCAATTCCGATGTAATAG
>JBAXBD010000606.1:0-4190 GCA_037142165.1 Schlesneria sp.
TCCCTGTCCGTTATGATCGCGTCCGTTTCCTTCGGAAAGATCCCCTTCGCTGACCGGAAGACGTCCGATCTCGCCACCCCAATGGACGATGGTCGAATCGAGCATCCCTCGCTGTTTCAAGTCGGTGACAAGTGCTGCCGCAGGTTGATCCGTACGCTGGCAAATCGCGGGGAGGTTTTTGCGGATATCGCTGTGAGTATCCCATGGCTGGCCGCCGAGAAACATCTGCACGAACCGAACTCCTCGCTCGACCAGTCGCCGAGCGATCAGGCAGCGCGTTCCGTATTCGCGAGAATGAGGTTGGTCGATGCCGTAGAGCTTATGAATATGTTCGGGCTCTTGAGTGATATCCAGTGCTTCTTTCGCTTCTGTCTGCATGGCCGCAGCCAGTTCATAGCTGGCGATGCGGGCTTCGAGATCCGCTTCACCCGGATGTTGTTCCAGATGCTTCTTGTTGAGGCGCGCCAGCAAATCGAGGTTCTGTCGCTGCAGGGGGCCACGCAACTGGGGTGGCGGATCAAGGTTAAAGATTCGTGGTTCTTCGGCTCGCAGTACAGTTCCCTGGAATAACGGCGGCATAAATCCGCTGGACCAGTTCAAAGTGCCGTCAACCGGATGCCCGCCGGGATCAGCCAGAACGAGGTACGCCGGAAGGTTCTGGTTTTCATTCCCCAATCCATAAACGATCCAGCTTCCCAGCGTCGGTCGACCGGTGACTGCGGGAATGCCTCCGTGAAAATATCGGATCGAGACCTCGTGCCCGTTGTGGCCCGTATGCATCGACCGCACAACACAAATGTCGTCGACGATGCCCGCCGTGTGAGGCAGAAGTTCCGAGACTTCGGTACCACATTGGCCATGTGCGGCGAATTTCCAGGGGCTGCCGAACAGCTTCTTGCTGGCCCGATTGACGAAACTGTACGCGACCTCTCCACTATAATCCTGACCGTGATGTTTCGTCAGTTCGGGTTTGGGGTCAAGCAGATCCATGTGAGCCGGTCCGCCGTGCATGAACATGGAAATCATCGCCGTCGCCTGAGGAGCCGAGGGGGCCAATCGCCTCTTCAGATCGCTGGCCTGAAATTCCTTGGGTTTTCCGGGCGGAGAGGCGAGCAACCCCTCGTCGCGAAGTAATGAGGCGAGAGCGAAGCTGCCGATTCCAAACGCATTGGTCGCCAGGAATTGACGGCGCGTCCCGCAGCAATGGCTTGTCGAGTTCAGGGGTAATTCATTCGTCATGGAAATCTCTCGCGAGTTAGGTTTCACCGGTTGTGAGCAGGCTTTTCAGTCGATATACAAAAATTCGTTGCTGCTCAGAACTTGCTGACACAGGCTGGAAAACGCGATCAATTCGTGATCACCCTTGGCGCCGCTCGCCCGCAATGTTTGCAATTGCTGATCGAGAAACTGACAGGCAATTTCCAATTCGTCGGCAGTGATCGGGCGGCAGTAGGCAAGTCGCCAGACATAAGCGATCTGCTGAGGTGCCGACGTCGTAAGCGGACCATGAAAATCAGCGACAGAATCCCAACGCCCTTTTTCCTGGCCTGCGTCGCCAGTCAATTGCAGATTGAAAGCCCAGTCGAACGAGTCACTGGTATCCGCTTCAAGACAATCGGTGACAAAATCGAGGATGTCTCCTTGCTGAACCTCGATTCTCGCCACGTTCGTCTCAACGGTGTTTGTCTTTGACGACCACGTCCCGGCGAGCCCTTTGCGGCTGGAAATGACTCTCGAACGAACTCCATCCCCCGATTCTGAATGATGTTTTAGCGAACCGGTGATCGCAACGAATCCGCTATCGGGGGCGGTCCACCGGCGGATGACCGATCGTTGCTGGTTGTTGCCAGGATGTCCGGCTGACGCGTGAAGAAATGCATGTCCGACGACGGAATCAGGAAACGCACTTGATACCTGCCATCGTGAGTCCGACCAGAATGCGAAGGGTTGAAACTGGACAGTCGGTGGCTGAGTGGGACTCTCTGAAGGAGCATCGACGATCGATCCATAGCCATACTGCCAGGCAGCTTGTCGGCTGGGGAATCGATTTTCAAATGGACGGGTTACGTCCCGGTCAAGATCGTTGGGGGTTTCCAGTCTTAGTCGCTTTGCCAGTTGATCGGCTTGTTTCATGGTGAATTCGCCGTTCATGAGCATCAGCGATTGCAGGGCGACCGTGCTGCTGATCCGACGGTCGCAATTGACCGACATGACGGGTGCATCGAACGCTGACAACAATGAGACAGGCTTGCTCCGTCGGCTCTGGATATAAACGCTGCGTCGGGCCGAATCCGCTTTGACGTGGACCTGACCTGCAAAGTCTTCGACGACTTCAACCGGTGGACCGAATTGAGTTTTGTCGAGCCGACCGTTTGTGGCGAGCATCCGATCGCGAACGATTTCGGCATCCAGGCGTCTCACGCTGAAGCGGGAGTAAAGCGCCCCGTCGGAATCGATCGAGGCGGCCGTCTGATCAATGCGTTTCGATGATTGACGATAGACGGACGAGGTCATGATCAGCTTATGCAGACGTTTCAGACTCCAACCCTGGTGCACCAGTTCGTCAGCCAGCCAGTCGAGCAATTCGGGGTGCGTTGGCCGACTTCCAAGTATTCCGAATTCACCGGGTGTGTCGACGATCCCCTTACCAAAGTGGTTCAGCCAGATGCGGTTGGCAAGAACTCGCCCCAAAAGTGGGTGCTGGCCGTTGACCAGATGTCTGGCCCAGGCAAGCCGACGGCCCGAGGATGGCAGTACCGCATCATGTTCGGGAATTTCGAACCGCTCACCAACCGGAGATGCGATCGTCAGGTCGGCTGGTTTCACGATGCCTGTCGGTTGGCGATGATCGCCGCGATGAAAGGTTCGTGACCGGCGGAGCACCGGCTGGTTCGGTCAAGACGCTGATAAAATCTTCATTCGGTTTTTCGGCCCGTTTGGCCTGGATGGCTGCCATATCCTTTTTCAGTTCTTCTGCCGCTGCTGCATTGAACTGGTACAGGACGCCGGGGTTCACGTTCAGCCCAGGATTCGTGGCGACGAGCTTTTTCTGTTCGTCTGTCCGCTTATCGTCCGGCGTTTTGAATGCTTCACGGAGAACTTCCCGCTGGTCTTCGGGAAATTTTTCCAGCGCCTTGTCGAATGCTTCAGCAACCAGTTTTGCCTGTTTCTCGTTGTATGCGGCCTGCAATTTTCCTGCGTCCGCTTCAACTTCTGCGGCTTTTGCCCGGTCAGCATCGGTGTAAAGCGAGACGACCCGATCTCGTGGAATGACCCAGCTCTTCCAGTTCAGCGCGGGCTCGAAAACGGCTCGCAACTGGTAGTAATCAGACTGAGGGATCGGATCGTAGCGATGGTCGTGACACTGCGCACATCCGACGCTGAGTCCTAATAAGGACGATGAAACAATCTTGATGGTATCGGTCACGACCAGATTTCGTGACGTGTCGGGATCACCTTGGCCGCTGGCTGTCGGGTCCGCAGCCATCCGCAAAAAGCCGGTGGCGACCAATGTGTCGATTGTTTCGGGGGACATGTTTTTGTAGTGAGGAGTCACCAATTCATCACCGGCAAGTTGCTCGATCACGAACTGATTCAACGGCTTATCCGCGTTCAGTGACTTAATCACGTAGTCGCGATATTTGTAGATATAAGTTCGAACCGTGTCGGTGTTTCCATCCCCCTCTGAGTCGGCGTATCCAGCGACATCCAGCCAATGTCGACCCCACCGCTCGCCGTAATGTTTGGATTCCAACAATCGATCGAGCATGGCATCGTAGGCGCTGGGTGATTCGTCATTCAGAAACGCCTGTGTCTCTTCCGGTGAAGGGGGTAGTCCGATCAAGTCAAAATAGGCTCGTTTTAAGAGAGTGAATCGGTCCGCCTCTGGATTCAAGCTGAGGCCCATCGATTCGAGCTTGGCAAGCACGAACGCATCGATTGGGGTTCTGACCAGATTCGCCGCTTTGACGCCGGGGACGTCTGGTCGGCGGATTGGTTGAAAGGCCCAATACGCTCGTTCTTCACTCGTAATGCCGATTCCAGGGTCCAGTTTAAGAGGTTCTTCCCTGGCGGTTAGAGCTCCCGCAGCGATCCAGCGTTCGATGATCTGAACTTTGTCGGCGGGAACTTTCTTTTCACCGGGCGGCATTTCACCAGCCATAATGCGGTGCATTATCAGGCTGTCTGCC
>JBAXBD010000607.1:0-4184 GCA_037142165.1 Schlesneria sp.
GTATAAGTGGTTCATCCATTAAAGCGGTCCATCAGAAATGGCTTCAGCTCGTGGACGATCTCTCTGATCCAATCGGGATTGTCGAGTTGAAGTCCATCAGGTGGCAGCATCAGTTCCGCAGGAAGCTTCTTCGCCAGGTCTTTTAATGCGTCCGTCAATTGAGAAATTGCCTGGTCATTCCGGGGAAGTTCGTCAAAGTAACGCTCCAGTTCAGCAAGCGGCCCCTCGCCGAGTTCAGGAGACCTCTTTTCGACTGGTTCGTGTGTGGCGATTCGGACCTGTTCAACCCATACCAGGCCGTCAGAAGCGATCGTTGCGATCGACCGAATCTCGGCAGTAATTGCGGATCGCTGGCTGGTCAGTCGCTGATGAACTGTCGTGGCGCCTTCCAAACGGACTCGGACGCCAAGAGGCAGGCGGTTGTGCTTTGCCAATAGCAAACGAAGGGAATCTCGAAATCGTTCGACGATGTCGTCTGGCGTTGAACACCCGACGCACGAGACGACACAGACCTCCCAGCGGAAGACATCGAGCGGTCGAAATGCGATCTCCATCTGCTGGCGATGATCAACCGTGACGAGAAAGCAGCCTCGCGCACCTGGTTCACGGATATGCCGCCCTTGAATGTTTCCGGAATACAAGATCGGCGGGGGAACAAGTGGCGATCCTTCGCCGGGTAACAGAGATCGTTTGTGGATATGGCCGAGAGCCCAGTAGTCATAGCCCTTTGAGCGGAGGTCGGTCGGAGAACAAGGAGCATACGTATCATGTCCGTCATCAGACCCGATCAGGCTCGTATGTAAGATTCCCAGATTGAACCAGTGAGGAATCGGTGTCGGATAGTCGGGGACCATGTTCTGTTTTTCAGCTTGATTGGCGAAACTCCGCCCATGAATCGCCACGCCGAGATCTTCAACTCGCCGGGTTTCGGCTTGTTCGTGAGAGAGCATCACCGTGTCACCGCTCGGATTCACCGGCAATCTCAGTTTGCGGGTCATATTGTTTGCCGCATCGTGATTCCCGGCGATCAGATACAGACGGATTCCAGCCTCGCAGAGCTTGTGCATCTGTCGGATGAAGAACATGCCGGTGTTGAAGTCTCGCCAGTCGCCATCGTACAGGTCCCCGGCGATGACGACGAAATCGACTCGTTCAGCGATTGCCAGCGAGACCAGGTTTTCGAGAGCTCGACGGGTTGCTCCACGAATCAAATCGACCGGCGCGCCTTCGTAACGCTCCAGTCCTTCCAGTGGACTATCAAGATGAATATCGGCGGCATGGATGAATTTCATGCTGGTTCTTAACCCAATTCGAAATCAAATTCAAACTCATCAGATCAGGTTCACGCTCAACATTTGATAGCGATTTCATTAGGATGTCGTTGAGACAATTTCCCAATCCACGAAAGTGATACCGATGATTCGACGTACGGCGTTCCTGGCGACCGTTTTTTTGATGATTCCGTCGTTGGCTCGTTGTGCGGAAGGGCCACTTCCTCCCAAGGAAGCTGCCGCCAGCATCAAGTTGCCACCAGGATTCCGCGCCACGCTGTTTGCTGGTGAGCCGGATGTCATGCAGCCGATGTCGATTACGTTCGACGATCGAGGTCGCATGTGGGTTGTGGAATGCCGTTCCTATCCCAAGTGGTTACCGGCTGGAACCAAGGAAGGAGCCGACAGGATCTTGATCCTGGAAGACGAAAATGGGGATGGGCAATTCGATAAACGGACGGTGTTTGCTGATAAAGGGGTCAACTTCAGTTCGGTGGAGTACGGCTTCGGCGGCATTTTTGTCACAGCCATTCCGAATCTGATTTTCATTCCCGATGCAAATGGCGATGACGTTCCAGATGGACCGCCGCAAGTTTTGCTGGATGGGTTCGATCTGAAGGCGGTTCACAATGTAGCGAATGGCCTGACCTGGGGGCCGGATGGATGGCTGTATGGCTGTAACGGCATCCTGTCGAATTCACGGATTGGCAAGCCGGGAACGCCGGATAATGAACGAGTTCCCATGAATTGCGGGATCTGGCGCTATCATCCCGTCCGTCACGAATTCGAAGTTGTTGCTCATGGGACGACGAACCCGTGGGGACTGGCGTTTGACGACCGTGGCGAAGGTTTTTTGACGAACTGCGTGATCGAGCATGCTTTTCATGTGGTTCCAGGAGCACGTTTCAAAAGGATGTTCGGTCAGGACTTTAATCCACGGACGTTTGAATTGATGCAGACTTGTGCAGACCACATCCATTGGGCAGGGGGGACTTGGGAAGGTTCACGCGATGGGAAAGGAAAACATGGCGAAGCGGGTGGTGGACACGCTCATTCGGGTGCCATGATTTATCTCGGTGATCAGTTTCCGTCCGAGTACTATAACAACCTGTTCACACTCAATATTCACGGACAGAGACTAAACCGGGACAAGTTGGAACGGAGTCAATCCGGGTACGTTGCCAAACACATGACCGACTTTGCTCCGTCTGGCGACCCCTGGTTTCGAGGTGTTTGCGTCAAACAGGGGCCAGATGGGATCTATTTCACTGACTGGTCTGACACGGGAGAATGTCACAATTACGACGACGCCACCATCCATCGAGAGAACGGTCGTATTTACAAGGTGACTTACGGAGAAACGCGCGAAAAGCCAATCGATTTCAGCAAACTCACGGACGATCAATTGGTCGATTATCTCACCGACAAAGATGGACTTCGAGCCAATCACGCGAGGCGGATTTTGCAGGAACGGTCTGCAAGTGGAAAATTGACGAAAGAAGTGGCGATTCAATTGCTGACGATGTTTTCAGCGAATCTGGCTACGTCCGATCCAGACAAACAAACGAAACAGGGATTGCAATTACTTTGGACGCTCCATGCAATCGGTGCGTTGCAGGATCTGCGTTTCGACCAATTTTTGTCGCCTGTGCGTCCGCTTCAAAATGATACCATTCGCGGCTGGATTGTTCGTTTGGGGTTAGAGTCCAAGTCTCTATCGCCCGAGGGGGAACTCAGGCTCGCGGAAATGGCGAGGAAGGACTCTTCTCTCTACGTGCGGCTTCAACTCGCCTCTGGATTACAGCGACTGCCGCTCGCCAACCGGAAGGAAATCGCGCGTGGACTTGTTTCACATTCAGAAGACGCGGCCGATAACAATCTGGTCCTGATGATGTGGTATGGCATCGAGCCTCTGATCGCCGGGGCTGACGATGAAGTTTTACCTCTGGCTCTGGCAACAAAAATACCCAAGCTGCGTCAGTTCATTGCTCGGCACCTGGGGATGTACGAGTCTCCACGATTCGGGCCGATTCTCAGGTGGCTCGAAGAAAGTAGTAACGATCTGGCGGTCCAGCGAGACGTCTTGACCGGACTTTACGCAGCCATCGAAGGACGTCGCGACGTCAAGCCCGATCTCAATTGGAAGTCTGTCGCCGCTCGTTACGCGATGAGTCCCGATGCGACCGTTCGCGAAATGAGCCAGCGAATTTCGCTGGTGCACGGGAGTGATGCGGCCTTTAATGAATTTGTCAAAGTGGTCAAAGATGAAAAGTCCGACGCAGCACGACGGGAGCGAGCCCTTGCTGATCTCGTCACAACCAGGCGGCCCGGCGTTGCGGATCTGCTGCTCGATCGGCTGAATGATACCGTGTTAAGGGGATCTGTCATTCGCGGGCTGGCGGGATTCGACCGGAGCGAAGTGGGAAATGCATTGCTCGGTCTGTATTCGAAGTTAAATGATGCGGAAAAACTTGACGCAATCAGCACGTTAACGGCTCGCGAAAAGACCGCCTTGGCCCTCGTCACGGCTGTCGATGCGGGGAAAATTGACAAACGAGATCTGTCGGAATTTGATATCCGTCAGTTGCAGCGATTTAAGGAACCGAAGCTCAAAGAACTGGTCAACAAAGTGTTCGGAGCCAAACCCTCGTCAGCGGAACGGGCACAGCAGATTGCTGAGATGAAGCGGCAGGTTCTGGCCGGTGACGCGTCTGTGGCCGATCCGAAACATGGACGAGCGATTTTTCAGAAGAATTGTGCCTCTTGCCACACACTGTTTGGTGAGGGCCGAATGGTCGGGCCAGATCTGACGGGTGCCCAGCGGACCGATCTGGATTACGTGCTGATTAACGTGATGGACCCCAGCGCGCTTGTCGGTCATGCCTATCGGGTGACGATTGTTGAGTTAAAAGA
>JBAXBD010000608.1:0-4179 GCA_037142165.1 Schlesneria sp.
AGTTGGTAGTCGTCAAGCGGGACGATGGTCTGCCCCGGCGCGGCTTCGCTGGCGGGCGTGATGAACAGAAACTGCGGGGAAACGAGGACAGCCTTGAGCATCAGACGAAGCGACGCCGGGTAGTCGAGTTTGTTCTCGCATGCCAGATCGAAGACGCCGAGCAGCAGCTCGAGTTCTGCGTCCGATGCGCGCCGGCGAAAGGCGCGCCGAGTCAGCGAACTCGCGACCGTTTTCGCCGCCATGCGAAGATCCGTGCCGGGTGCGGGAGGTTCGCCGAAGATCCGATTTTGCATCTCAGTGGGCAGAGCGTCCTTCGGAGCCAGAATCCGATTCAACACTTCGTTGGCAATGCCGAGATACTGCTCAGACTGGAGCGGCGACAGCGTATTGAGATACCCCTCGCCGAACACCTCATCCGGCAACTCCGCCGCGACCGCCGGATCAACACCGAAGAGGTCCCGCAGCGTATTGCCATATTCCACCTTGGTCAGACGACGGATCACAAACGGCCCCGGGTCCTTCGGGCTGAGATATTTGCTCGTCGCCACCCAGTCGACGAACATCTGCCGCTCCTCATCCGTCGGCTGCTTGGCCGCGTTGCCTGGCGGCATGTCGTGCGCCTTCACATTGGCCAGCGCTTGCTTCCATTTCTTGGTCGAGGAAGAAACTCCGGGCGCAGCCAGCGCCGGGGCAAAGTTGACGCCTCCCTCCATTCGATGAATCCCATGACAATCCGTGCAGTAAGTCTTGAAGAAGGGGGTAACGCGATCCTGGAAAACCTTCTTTGTCTCCGCCTCCCTGGCGGCGAAATCCGGCTCCTCCACCGGCGCAGCCACAGCAACGGCCGCAGGGAGCGCCAAGGCAAAGCCCACGAGAGCCAGAGCCAGCAGGTCACGGCAAAAAGTTCTCGCATTACTGAAGGGAAATTGCTTTTTGGACGCCATGACGCCTGCCAAGCCGCTACTGTAGGGCCCTGTTGAAAAACGGGGACTGGCTCCACGCGAAACCAATAATCCACTTGAATGAGTGAGATCGCGAGGTGCCTGTCCCCGTTTTTCAACAGGCTGTAAGTGAAGTTCACATCGTGTGTGAAGCGGGAATGGATTCAAGGCTTGGGAACCTGGTTGGTTAGCGGAACATTTTAACTTTGATGGCGGGCTACGCATCAAGCGGATCATGACACAGCGGCAATTGTTCGATAGTACGCAAGTTCTGTTTTCCTCCACAAGCCCCATGCTGGCTGTCGATATATTCGCTCTGGTGTTCAGTTCGTTGAAAGCCCTCGTTTGAGCGGATGCTCGGTCGTAACCGCTGGTTCTTTGCCACGGTGACGGGGCGGCGCCGAATCGGCAAGACGTCCCTGATCTAGCGGGCCATGCAGGGGATCAAAAGCAAACAGCCGAACTTCTATGAGCAGGTTCCCGACTCAGAGCCGACCGGTGTTCTTTCGGCTGTGAATGACGCCTCGGAGACATTCAACTTTTCTCGAGCCTGCTGGTCGGGAACTTCACTGCCGTTGAGCATGAATTGCACGTATTCACGGCGCCTGACATGGTTTATCTTGGCGATCCATCAAGATTTCGGTCGATGATCACTTCCCGTTCCGGGATCTGACACGCTGCCTGAGTTCCTGGCACAAATTGGACAATGCGGCGTTGTCCTGTTGTCCCAGCTCCTCGGCGGTGGGCGACGACAATTCCAACACCTCTTTAAGGATCGTGATCTGACCAATCAATTCACCTTTCTGTTGGCCTTCCTGCCGGCCTTCTTCTCGGCCTTTCTGTAGGCCTTTCTGCATGCCTTCTTCTATCGCGAGGCGTTCGATTGATGTCACGTAGGGCATGTGCAATTCCTCTTCGTAGGCTTCTAATTCGATTTTGAACTGTGTCTCGAATCGTTGACTCAACCGCATCATCCAGTCGATCAGCCGGAACATTTCCCGGATTGTATCAGACGAATGGCCCTGTTTGTAAAGATTTCTCACCAATTGCATCTTGGCTCCGTAACGAGCCTCCGGATCGCCCGCCGTCCTGAGCGCCGCGATCTGTGCCCGAGCCACCTGGGCGATCAACGAAGAATCCTCCCGCCAATCGGAATCCAGACGACTCACCAGTTTACAGATTGGAAACCGCCGATCCGTTCGAAATCCAGCCAATTCGAACGTGTGCCGATCAGGTAACCACTGCGGATCGAGATCTGTAAGAATCGCCAGTGTCAAAACATCATGTCCCAGTTGCCATTTCAGTCCTGCGTTATACAGATCAAGCCGCACAGCAAAGTCTTTTTCATAGGTCGATTGAATTTCAATGTGACAAAAAACGGTCTGCGGTCCCCCCTCCAGAAGATGGACACGTACCAGAACGTCGACCTGGCTGTTCCGTCGCCCTTTCGTCCCCAGGATCTGGCCCAATTCTTTGTCGAGCCATTCCGGCGCGACATTCCAGTCGATCAGCGCGTGCAAGTCGGGAAAGCATTTCAAGATCACTTGCGGGAAGTGCGACCGCAGTGTCTCTTTCCAGGCACCATCGTAATCGCTCTCCTGCCCTTCGGACCTTGCTGGATCAGCACCATCAATCAGTTCGTTCTGTTGTTCCAAAGCAAGGTTCCTGATGTGAAAAGATCGAATACCGGAAATCCCATCAAACAATTCACCGGACGGCTAAAGCCTGACTCGTTCTCACGCTGACCGTTGTCAAGACGCAACCTCGAAAGAATGAACAGGTCCAGTGTTGACGCTGTGGTTGACCAAAGATGACACTATGAAAAACCTCTAGAACTGGACCTGTCCCCTTTTGTCATTCAGCAGCTGGGTGTTGAACTCGATCGGCTGAGTCACAAGTGGAAACATAAAGCACGCACGTCGACCGAGTCTAAATGACCAACTGATGATTCGTTAAAACGTCGGTTTCCGTACTCGGTTTTTATACACAACAATCAATGTCAATCGGAACCGTAACGACTTTGAGACCCCACGATTCCCAACTGAAGTCGATCGGAATTCTCAATCAACGGCATCGATTGTAGTCTGTTACAAGAAGTCACTCACCCAACTTCACTTTGAATCAAGAGACGCAAAGCGATGACCCGACCCCTTCCCGCCTTCCTCGTCCTGTTCATTGTACTCGTCGCGCATTGTGTGTCAGTCTACGCAGAGTCACGCGCAGCGAATCTGCTCAAGAAAGCAGATGATTGGTTTGTAAGCGATCACGGTCGTAAGACTCTGGAAAACATTCTCTCCTGGCAAACCCGGCACGGTGACTGGCCGAAGAACGTGGATACGACCAGTCATCCGGCCTCGGCCGATCGTCAGCAAGCGGCCGGGACATTCGATAATGGGGCGACCACTGGCGAATTGCGAGTTCTCGCGCGAGCCTTTCGGGTCACAGGCGAGGTCCGCTACCAGCAGGCGTTTCTGCTCGGGTTCGATCACGTCCTTGCTGCTCAATATCCCAATGGCGGCTGGCCTCAGTTCTTTCCACTGAGCAAAAAGTATCACCGGCACATCACATTTAATGATGGCACGATGATCCATCTGATGGAACTTCTCCGTGATGCCACTCATGGTAAGGACTTTGAACTGCTCGATGCCGATCGTCGTTCTGCTGCGGGGAGGGCAATCGAACGGGGTATCGACTGCATCGTGAAATGCCAGGTCGTTGTCGATGGTACGCTCACCGTGTGGTGCGCTCAACACGACGCAGAGACGCTCGTTCCGGTTCAGGCACGCAGTTATGAGCTCGCGTCTCTCAGTGGAGCTGAGAGCGCAGGGATAATCAATTTCCTGATGAGCCTCGACAATCCGACTCCTGATGTCGTTCGAGCCGTGAAAGCCGGTGTGGCGTGGTTTGACGCAGTAAAGATTGAGGGGTATCGCTACGGGCTGAGCAACTCCGACGCGGCACTGACGAAAGCGACTACGGCGCAGCCACTCTGGGCGAGGTTCTATGAAATCAAGTCGAACCGTCCAATCTTTTGCGACCGAGACGGCGTAGTGAAGTACGATATCCGGGAAATTAGCAGCGAGCGACGGAACGGATACGCATGGTACGGAACTTGGGGATCGAACGTTTTGAAGAGTTATGATAAGTGGCTGCAACGTATCGGTGAAGAAAAGGGGATAAGTCGAATGGCACTAACCGAAGCGGAACATTTTATCGCTGAGTGAGTTACGTAATGGTC
>JBAXBD010000609.1:0-4175 GCA_037142165.1 Schlesneria sp.
ATCAATGTTGCCCAAGCTTTGTCATAGTTGCCCATCGTAGTTGCCTGAACCTTCCTACGACCGAATTGCCAAAAAGGGACTGTAAACCATCAATGTTGCCCAAGCTTTGGCATAGTTGCCCATCGTAGTTGCCTGAACTTTCCGACGACCGAATTGCCGAAAAAAGGGCTTTTAGACATCAAGGTCGCCTGAAAACTCCCGTAGTTGCCTCACTGCGGAAGTGTGGATGCCGCCGATGGCTACGACTTCAATTGAATGTAAAATCGAAGCGCGATGGTGAAAGAAGACGCACGAAGTTGACACACAACCCGACATTTCAGTGTTGCCGATCGTTACGATACCCTTGTGGAGACACTGTTTATGATGTTGACTGATCTCTTCGCTGTTTCAATATACTCTGAGAGTGGATTTTGAGATGCCTTATCTACTTGCCCTGGATGAAGGGACGACGAGTTGTCGAGCGGTCATCTTTGATGAGGCAGGTTCTGTGCGCGGGATCGCTCAACAGGAGTTCGAACAACACTATCCTCAACCGGGGTGGGTGGAGCATGACGCAGACGAAATCTGGTCGGCTCAACTTCGTGTTGCCCGCGAGGTGGTTGAGAAAACGGGTCTACACAGCCGTGATCTGGCTGCGGTGGGGATTACGAATCAGCGTGAAACCACGGTTGTCTGGGATCGTGAATCAGGGCGGCCGATTTGCCCTGCGATTGTGTGGCAGGATCGGCGAACGGCGTCGGTCTGTGACCGATTGCGGAACGAGGGTGGCGAAACAATTGTCCGCGAGCGAACGGGACTTGTACTCGATCCCTACTTTTCGGCGACGAAAATTGCGTGGATACTCGACCATGTTTCCGGCGCCAGAAGTCGGGCAGAAGCGGGTCGTCTTGCATTTGGCACAATTGACAGTTGGCTGATCTGGAAGCTGACCAATGGAACGAAGCACATCACCGATTTGACGAATGCGTCGCGGACGTTGCTGTTTAATATTCAGACTCGTCGGTGGGATGAAGACCTGTTGCGACTGTTTAACGTCCCTCGCAGTTTACTGCCGGAAGTTGTCGAATCGAGTTGTGCTTGTGCAAAGGTTTCGGCGAATCTATTCGGTTCCGAGATTCCGATTGCGGGGATTGCAGGAGACCAGCAGGCGGCACTCTTTGGCCAACTCTGTGTGACGCGTGGTGAGACGAAAACGACGTACGGGACCGGCTGTTTCATGCTTCAGCATACGGGGGAAGTTGCTGTCTCTTCGCAGAATCGGCTGATTACGACGATTGCTGCCGCACCGGCGGGTCAGATCGCTTATGCCCTGGAAGGAAGTGTCTTTATTGGTGGTGCGGTGGTGCAGTGGCTGCGGGATGGGTTGGGGGCGATTAAGGCTTCGGCGGACGTTCAGGAGCTGGCGAATTCGGTTCCTGACAGTGGTGGCGTTACTTTCGTTCCTGCTTTCGCCGGGTTGGGAGCGCCATACTGGGATGCGAGTGCGCGGGGAATGATCATTGGGCTGACTCGCGGAACGACGGTCGCTCATATCGCCCGGGCGGCGGTTGAATCGATTGCTCATCAGGTGGCTGACCTGGTGGCGGCGATGCATCTGGACTCTGATGCTCCACTTACCGAAATGCGGGTCGACGGCGGGGCGACTCGCGATGATCTGCTGATGCAATTTCAAGCGGACTTGTTACAGGTTCCGTTGATCCGTCCGGCGGTGATGGAAGTGACATCTCGCGGTGCGGCGTATCTGGCCGGTCTGGCAGTGGGTGTGTGGACGGGGGTTGCTCAATTGAAAGAACTCGAACAGATCGAGCGTCGATTCGAGCCGCAGATTTCTTCGGCACAGGTTGCTCATTCGCGTGATCGATGGAAGCGAGCGATCAGTCGGTGTCGGGACTGGGAGCGTGAGGACCAGCCATGAAACGCGATGACATGCTGAAACGGGGCCTGCATCAACGCAAAGTGTGGGATATGGTCATCGTGGGTGGCGGAGCAACCGGCGTCGGGGTTGCAGTCGATGCCGCTTCGCGGGGATATGATGTTCTGCTGCTTGAGCAACACGATTTCGGCAAAGGAACATCGAGTCGCAGCACAAAGCTTGTTCATGGCGGTGTGCGATATCTGGAACAGGGAAATATTTCTCTGGTGATGGAGGCATTGAAGGAGCGGGGCCTTTTGCGAAAAAACGCTCCGCACCTGGTTCACGATCTGGCATTTGTTGTCCCCAGTTATACGTGGTGGGAATCGCCGTTTTATGGATTTGGGCTGAAGGTCTACAACATGCTTTCGGGTCGATACCGATTCGGCCCGACCATTCGACTTTCGAAGGAAGAGATATTGAAGCGACTTCCGAACATTAAAACGGAAGGACTGAAAGGGGGCGTTGTCTATTACGACGGACAATTTGACGATACTCGGTTGTTGATCAATCTGGTTGCCACGGCGGCAGAGCAGGGGGCTGTTCTGCTCAATTACGTCGAGGTGACAGGGCTACGCCGCGATCATGATGGGTTTATCTGTGGAGTCATCGCGCGCGATCGGGAAAGCTTTAAGGAGTTTGACATCGATGCGAAAGTCGTGATCAATGCGACGGGCGCATTTTGTGATGGTGTCCGACGGATGGCTGATCCTGCGGCAGCCAAGCTGATCGCGCCCAGTCAGGGGATCCATCTGGTCTTTGATCGATCGTTTCTTCCGAGTGATACAGCGATCATGGTTCCCCACACACCCGATGGGCGAGTCATGTTTGCAATTCCCTGGCACAACCATACTCTGGTCGGAACGACAGACGTCCCGATTACGGAAACACCGATCGAACCGCTCGCGACCGACGATGAGATCAATTTTATCCTGGAGACGGCGGGTCGGTATCTCGAGAGGCCTCCCAGGCGTTCGGACATACTGAGTGTTTTCGCAGGGATTCGGCCGTTGGTTCGAGCGGGCGATGGAAAAAACACGGCGTCGTTGTCACGAGATCACACAATCCACATTGACCCTTCGGGGTTGTTGACGATTGCTGGTGGAAAATGGACGACCTATCGTAATATGGCTGAAGACTGTGTGAACCACGCTGCGACGCTTGCAGAACTCGATGACCACCCCTGTGTCACGAAAAATCTTTCCGTTCATGGAGCTGTTTCGGAGGCTAATTTGCCTTGGGAAATGGCACTCTACGGATTGGACGCTCGTATCATCCAAGAGATTGCGAATTCCGAAAGTGAACTTGCGAGCCGGCTGACTGACGCGCTGCCGTATACCGGGGCCGAGGTCATATTTGCCGTCCGATACGAGATGGCTCGTACTGTAGAAGATGTGCTTGCGCGACGAACGCGAGCACTCTTTTTAAATGCTCAAGCCGCGATCGAAATGGCGCCTAGGGTTGCAGCACTGATGGCGAGGGAGCTTTCAAAAGATGAAGCGTGGAGACGCGAGCAAATTGTGGATTTTCAGAGTTTGGCGAGTAGCTATCTCGTCAGGTCGCAGTAGAAAACGGAATTTCATTTCGTAATCGAGGATCGAGTTGTTGTATTTCGAAGCAAAAAGGATCGGGAGCATTCGGTTGACATGAGTGAATGTTGGAATGCGTCGACGGGTCTACAGCAATTTTTCAGCGCAATTTCACCAGCTTTTCATTTTGGCTTCCCGATTACTTCATATTCGCCTGCTATTCTTCCTTCACGTTGGTCAAGCCCGCATCAGACGGAACAACATTTGCCCTATCTATTGAAATCTATGACTCAATCGCGTTTACCCGAGTTCGACGTTTATGTCGACAATCTTCTGAATCATATCCAGGCTCGGACATTTGGACGGCTTCACGGTCTTAATGTTCTCCAGCTTTCTGACGGTCGCGTTCAGGTTTCCGCCGTCGCTCATTCTCGTTTTGTTAGTCAATTGGCCGAGTGGGCCGTGTTTGAGCGAATGGCACCTGAAGACGTCGATCTTTCCATTTCTGTTCGTCTTTCGACTCCTCATTTTAACGAGGTTCAAAAATGACTGCACTAAGCACCAGAAGTTTCTACATTGAGCAGGTTCACAATGTCACGGTTGTCTGTTTCACCGTGTCGTCGATTGTCGACCCGAATTACGAGCACGTCTCTGACGAACTTTTTGAATTGGTCGAGGACGTGACCGCCAACGGGCCAATCCAAGTGGTTCTGGATCTCGGTAGCGTTCGACGC
>JBAXBD010000610.1:0-4164 GCA_037142165.1 Schlesneria sp.
CGATCAAGCATCTTTGAAAGCGTTTCGGCATATTGAGGAAATCTCGTCGAATAATCAGCCAGCGAACACGCCTCCCCCGCAGCCCGACGAAAACCACAATCGAGCGTTAACAACTCAGAAAGAACAACTTGCTTTAACGATTCTGGAAATGTTCGTAAGTACTCTTCGATCTCGGGCCGTTGATTACTCTGCCACGAGCTTCGAAAGGCCTCCCTGGCCGACGCGATGCGGCGTAGATCCTGCTCGCTCAATGGCGACGTTCCGAATCGTGAAGCGATATCGTTTTCCATATGCGATCGCGATCCAAAAATTCACGCCAAAAAATTGCTTGCGGTATGTGGGGGGAATTGAGTTCACGGTCGTTCGACAAAAACCAATTGATTTTCGCACAGACCGCTGCTTTTTGACTATAACAGACAAACACATTCACCTGAAGTTATGCGACTGTTCATCGGAAAAATTCGGAAAAACATAATGAGACGTGCGTCGTCACCTGTCTTTGACAAGACTTTAGAATTGCCGCGCCATCACTTGAGTACGTAGACTGAATTTGCCAATTTCGCTCCGCGAAATTGTATCCTGCCCCGACGCTTGCCTCTGCTCTTAACCAACCTCCTGAATTTGCTGACAACATGACTGACAGAAACAGGTTTTTCGATCAAAGCCAGATTCTTGTGCTGATTGCAATGGGAATTGCTTTTCTAATTCAAAGCGATCTGGCAACCGCAGAAGAAGATCCCGCGAATCGAGCTTCTGCCATATCGACCGAGGCCACGGCATTCAACGAACAGATCCAGCCACTACTGCAGAAATACTGCGCTCGTTGCCATAACGCTGATGACATGAAATCGGGCGTTCGAGTTGACCAATTGACCGCGACCCCGGAAGACCGGCAGCTCTTTCTTCTGAAAGCGATTCAAAAGCAGGTGGAAGACGGCGTGATGCCACCCGCTGATGAATTGCAATTCACTCCTGAACAGCGCCGAACGTTGAACGACTGGATCTCGTCGACCATGACCGCCGCCCGAGCCCGTGACACGAAAAAGAATGGATCGGTCCGGCGGCTCACAGTCTCACAATATCGCAATACACTGAAAGGCCTGCTGTTACTGGAAGAAGATCTCACCGAATCGCTTCCGCCAGATGGGATTTCCAAGGAAGGATTTACGAACCAAAGCCACACGATGATTCTGTCGCCGCTTCAGGTCGAATCCTATTTCAATATCGCAGAAAAGGCCCTTGATCTGTGCATTGTCGACGAAGCCAAAAAGCCAGTGATTCAGAA
Organism: Schlesneria sp.; assembly: GCA_037142165.1. Lineage (GTDB taxonomy): Bacteria > Planctomycetota > Planctomycetia > Planctomycetales > Planctomycetaceae > Schlesneria. The sequence continues at coordinate 1,286 of JBAXBD010000610.1, forward strand.
TTTTCGCATGGATCTGGGAACAGCAATTAACCCTGAACCATGTCCGGACAAACTGATTCTCGGTGCCAATAACTTTCTGCTGAACAATCCCGACGTCCTGGTCACGGAACTGAAGCCGGACAAATCGTTTGTCTTCGAACCCTTCTTCATGCGGAAAGAATACGATTTCATCGAAGGTTACGTCGGTAACGATACCATTCGCGCCTGGAAGAAGTTCAACAGCATTTATCACTCGGTGTTCGCCTGCATGCGCGGGTCGCCAGGCTATCCGAAAGGACAGGCGTTTCAGGTCGTTCCGGAAGGACTGCTATTGCGACCTGCGATCCCCAGCCCGGAAATCTTTGGCCAGTCAGACACCTACGGACCGATGGCCAATTTCAAGATCTCATTGCGTGAGTTGCCCGAAGAAGGCAATTTTCGCGTCACTGTCCGAGCGGCCAGATACGATGATGGACTGCTGCTTGATGCCGACACCCCTGCACAGACGAATGACGACACGGTGTCAGCACCCGTCACCGTGTTAACTTCGACACCTCCCGGCACAATAATCATCAAAGAAGCGGGAATTTATCAGTTAGACGTCGTATGCAGTGCGGAACCGGCAAAAGAGTTGTTCGCGTTAGCGCTCGGCGATCGGCAGTTCGCTGGCCAACTGAGGAAACTCACACCCTCTCCAACTCAAGCAAACGACGACGAAAAATCGAAAGAGCTTGTATCGGCATTCCTGCTAGTCCGATTGCCTGCTGGCGAACTGAAAATATCGGCAAGCCTGGGTGACAATTCCAAATTGCGTCGACTGGACTTCAACCGACTGGATAACTCGGGCGAATCGGCCCAGCGGTTTTCCGTTTTCGAACATCGAAGTCCTTCGTTGGGTGTTTATCTCGGATTACGCCGCGATTGTGGAAGTACGCTGACTCAGGTTGGACAGCCGAAGCGCGTAGTTTCAGGCGACATTGAAGAATACGTCTTCGAAGGAGCGATCAACGATTTCCCCAACCCCGATGTCGAAAAGGATAACGTCAATTACCTCGCTGGAATCCGGGAAATTGGAGTTCGTAGCGAGTACACCGATGGCCGAGACATGCCTCGACTGAGGATTCGATCTGTCGAGTTCGAAGGCCCATATTACGAATCCTGGCCTCCAGCGACCCACCGGAATATTTTTAACGTTTCAGTCACCGGCGACGAACCTGCTGTCGAAGCACGAGCAATCCTCCATTCATTCGCCACTCGAGCCTTTCGCAGGCCGATTACCGACACCGAACTCGAGGCGATCTTGTCCGTCTGGCAAAAGTCGTTTGCAGCCAGTCGCAATCACCGCCAAAGCATCAAAGACGCACTTTTAGTTGTGCTGAATGCGCCCCAGTTCTTGTTCCTGATTGAGAATAGTCAGGCACCAGAACCGGAAGATCTCGATCCCTACGAACTGGCTTCGAAACTGTCGTACTTCCTCTGGAATACCGCACCCGACCAGCGTTTGCTGGACCGTGCGTCGAAAAATGAACTGCTTCATTCGCTGGACATCGAGACAGAACGCATGATCGGAGATCCGCGTTTCGAGCAATTCATCAACGAGTTCGCGTTTCAATGGCTCAGTCTCGACAAACTGGATGTCGTCTCTGTCGATTCCAAACGATACCCAAGGCTGACCCGTGACGCGAAGACTCAATTGCGACAGGAACCGGTCCAATTTCTGCGATACTTGATCGAACAAAATCTTCCGCTGCGGAATCTGGTTCATTCCGATTTCATCGTCGCCAACGAAGTCGTGGCAAACTATTACAACCTCGGTAGCCAGACGGAAAACGGGTTTCGATTTGTCCCGATCAAGCATGGTCAGGAAAACCTCGGTGGAGTGCTCACGAACGCCGGAATTCTTGCGGGGCTGAGTGACGGCCGCGAATCTAACCCGATCAAACGAGGAGCCTGGGTGGCGCGCAAGATCATTGCCGAACCGCCAGACGATCCACCGCCGAATGTTCCGCGAATTAAAGAGGACGATGGAACCCAACTGACGCTCCGCGAAAAACTGGAACAGCACCGCAACCAGCAGGGCTGCGCGAAATGTCACTCGGGAATCGATCCCTGGGGATTTCCGTTTGAATCATTCGACGCTGGCGGGCTGATGAAAACAGGAGCCAACGTCGATCCACGTTCAACTCTTCCCGATGGAACGGAAGTCAAAGACCTGAATGGCTTAAAGACATATCTTGCAAACGATCGGATCGATCAGGTCGCCTTCAGTTTCATGAAGCATCTGGCCTGTTATGCCATTGGCCGCAGCCTGACCTACAACGAATTCATGTTTCTGCAGGAACAAGGAAAAAATTTGAGGTCCAATGACTACCGAATGCACGATATGATAAAGTTTGTCATCAAGAGTGACTTATTCATCAAGAAGTGATTTTTACTGTCGGTCAATCACCAACTTCGTTGTGGATGCAGATTCCATGGGTTCATCGGTTCAACTCGATCGTCGTACTGTGCTGAAGGGTTTGGCGGGGGTCACCTTATCGCTGCCGCCACTGGAAGCGATGGGAAAAGAAGTCGCTGAAACTGCGCCTCGACGTTTTTGCGCGATGTATACCGCCAACGGGATGTCGTTGCCAAAGCCGAAGAACGAGATCGACGAATGGAGCTGGTTTCCCAAGACCGAGGGTCGCGGTTTTGAATTCGGCAAGTCAACCGAACCGCTCAGTCCCTTCCGGGAGAAGCTGAGCTTCATGGGTGGTCTTTACCATCCGAACGGGACCAAAGCCGATCCACACCTCTGTTCGGATATGTGGCTGACGGGAGCACCGCTGCACAATCCGAAACCGGGCATGTTCAACTCCGTGGCGCTCGACCAGGTCGTCGCGACGCATACGAAACAATAC
>JBAXBD010000611.1:0-4153 GCA_037142165.1 Schlesneria sp.
GGCCTTTACTGCGCCACATGTTTCGTGACCGATTACCACAACCAACGGAACATTGAGATGTGCCACGGCATATTCGGCTGAGCCTGCCAAAGCATACGCTTCCACAGACACGTTCCCAGCCACTCGAAGCACGAATAACTCGCCCAATCCTTTATTAAAAATCAATTCCGGGGAGACGCGGGAATCAGCACAGGCAATGATGGCAGCAATGGGCTTTTGTCCTTTCGCCAATTCGATTAACCGTTCTTTTCCGGCCGCTTTTTCGAGATGGTCCGTAATGAAACGCTTATTGCCATCTTTCAGGCTCTGTAGCGCTTCAGCGGGTGTCATGATCTGCTGATCATGCCCGTGCTTAGTCGAATTCCCATATTGGTCGGGAGCGACAACAGGTTTTTCGGACGTGGAACCAGGGCTTGCTGGTTTCGTGACGGGCTTCTCCGCGACACCGTCAATCTTCGTTTGAGCGATATCGGACGTCACGGGAACAACGACCGGTTGATCTATTGCGGAGATTGCCGAGGTGCAGATCACTCCGATCAAGATCGCTAAAAACAATCGATTTCTTGTTTTCATGTGATTTCCGAAAATTTTTCCGACAACCTGAAAGTTGAAAAATGTCTTGGTATGCTACTTTCGCTTTGCCGCGCAATCAACGGTTACTCACGTATTGGCGTATCTATTTCGAAGCTAACAGAAATGGGCCAATGAAGGCGATTCTGCAATCTCTTGAGGAACTTGAAGTCGTAAGTGTCGTCAAAAGTCTTTGGGACAATGAAGCAGAGGTTCATGGCAAACCGCCTGCGGCGGCTTAACCGATGAAATAAAGAGTTTTTTGCGAGCTCATTAATTTCGTCATCCTATCGCTCACGAAACATTAGCGGACTATTAATAATTAACGGCCCCATCGACTGATTTGAAAGTTCAAAGAGGTTTTTATGAAAGTTCGACAGCAAATACTTGGTTTCGCGATTTTTGCTTTAACCGTCATCTTCAATGGACTACAGGCACAAGAGAAGACAATTCAAACTGCGACAAAGGCAGACGTAACGGCAGCAAAAGCGGACGCAAAGTTACCCGAGTACAAGGTGGTTAAGGGGGTCTCGGGCGACCTCCAGTTTAACGGTTCCGACACAATGATTGGTGAAGTCACATTACTCGCCGAAAGCTTCAAAAGAATTTACAGTAACGTCACGATTGGAATTGAAGGCGAGGGCTCGTCGTTCGGCCCCCCAGCGCTGATCTCGGGCAAGGCTCAGTTCATTGCAATGAGCAGAGCGATGAAAGCAAAGGAAGTCGATGACTTCAAGAAGAAATTCGGCTACCCGCCGGTAGCGATTCCGACCAGCATCGATATGTTGACCGTCTATGTCCACCAGGACAACCCGATTAAGGGCTTGACGCTTCAGCAAGTGGATGCCGTATTCTCCCGAACACGAAAGGGTGGAGCACCGAATGCGATCACCACATGGGGCGATTTGGGTTTGACGGGTGAATGGTCCGATAAGTCGATCACGCTTTATGGGCGAAACGCGGCCTCTGGGACAAATCGTTTTTTCAGGGAACACGCATTATTCAATGGTGCGTTTCGCGAAGAAGTTCAAGAACGGCCTGGAAGTTCATCTGTCGTGCAGGGTATTGCAAACAACAAGTATGCCATCGGCTATAGCGGCATGGGTACAAAGGCTGAAGGCGTTCGGGCGCTACCACTTGCCCAGGACCTCAAGTCAGAGTACTTCTCCCCGATTCCCGATCACGCATATTCTGGTGACTACCCATTGACCAGGTTCCTGTTTCTTTATGTGAATTATGCACCTGGAACCGAACTCAATCCATTAAGCCGAGAATTTCTGCTCTATTTATACAGCAATCAAGGACAGTCGGACGTGGTACGCAGTGGATTCCTTCCCGTTGGAGACGTGATCGCGACCCGAGCGCTGGCATCTGTCGGAATTCAGCGTCAAGATGCCGCAACAAAATAGATTTAACCTTGAATTGCTACTTAACGGTATATGATATGAAAGCCGATCCACCGTACGAAGTGCTGATTATCAACTGCGGTAGCTCTTCATTGAAGTACGCCTGGCTTGATGCCGGCACGGGAATCGTCAGGGCAAGAGGGTTGGTCGAGCGGATCGGTGAAGTCGGCACCAGTCTCCGGCTCGAATTGGATGGCACGATTATTGAAAACACCATTCCCGGTGCTGACCATGGTAGCGCTCTCCGTGAACTCGTTGAACGTTGCTGGCCGGGAGGCGTTATTCCGTCAAACCTTCGTGCCGTCGGACATCGCGTCGTCCACGGGGGTGAATATTTTCGCGAGCCGTGTCTTGTCGATGCCGATGTGATCGCCAAAATCGAAATGTGTGCCGAACTCGCGCCGCTTCATAATCCCGCCAATTCGCTGGGAATCCGAATCGCCATGGAGCGTTTCCCAAGTCTGCCGCATGTCGCGGTGTTCGACACGGCCTTTCATCAAACCATGCCCAAGCAAGCCTATCTCTATGGAGTTCCTTACGCCTGGTATACGCAGCATAAGGTCAGGCGTTATGGATTTCATGGGACGAGCCACCAGTTCGTTGCGAACGAAGCAGCACGACTGCTTGGGCGACCGATCGACGATTGCCAGCTTGTCACCGCCCACCTGGGTAACGGATGCAGCGTCTGTGCTGTCCGGGATGGACACAGCGTTGAAACGAGTATGGGGCTGACCCCGTCTGAAGGATTGGTTATGGGGACCCGTAGCGGAGACATCGATCCCAACTTGACGGAATTCATCGCTCTTAAGACCGCGAAAACCAGTCACGAAATCACCGACATGATTAACCGGAAAAGCGGTTTACTGGGAATCTCGGAATTGAGCAACGACATGCGTACGCTGGTTGCCGCTGCTCATACGGGAAACGAACTGGCCTCACTGGCAATCGAAATCTTTTGTTACCGGCTCGCCCGGCAAGTCCTCAGCATGTGCGCAGGATTGGACCGGATCGATGCCTTAGTCTTTACCGGTGGTATCGGCGAACATTGCGTCGAAGTTCGTGCCAAAACCCTTCAATACCTCGCTTTTCTGCGACCTGAAATCGATGATGTCCTGAATGAAGCGCATGGTCGAGATTCGCATGGCCGGATCACGCGAGACCAGTCTGGAAAACTGTTGGCGCTCGTCGTTCCAACAAATGAAGAATGGATGATCGGTCGTTTTGCCTTGAAGTTGTGCCAAAACCTCGATCTCAATCAGTCTGAGCAAAAATGAAAAAGATCCTCTATCTCGTTCCAGTAAATCCCAGAAGTGGTTTGACTACCATTGCATTGGGAATGATTCGAGCATTTGATCAGCTTGGCGTGCGGGTGGCTTTCTTCAAACCCCTGCGTCAACACGAAGCTCACGATCCGGGCCCGGAACGGTCGACTCACTTCATCCGTATCACCACTGACTTGAATCCTTCCCCCCCGATCCCGCTCGAACAGGCCGAACGCCTGGCCAACGAACACCAGACCGACCGTCTGATGAGCGAAGTGATTGCCGCATTTCAAAAGACGACCGCCGATGCTGAGGTTGTTGTCGTCGAAGGGCTGGTCCCGACTGCGGAATCGTCGTTCGCTGCCAACTGGAACATCGAACTCGTCAAGATCCTGAGTGCTGAGGTCATCCTCGTTGCGTCGTGCGCTAACATGAGCGTCGATCGTCTTAAGCAGGATCTTGAGAACGCAGCAAACCCCTACGGCGGCCTGAGTAGCCAACGCGTCATGGGCTGCATCTTGAATCGCGTCTCTTTTAAGACGGATGAAACGCCAGCCCAGTTCCGAACTCGTTACGCTAACGAACTGGGCCTCGGGCGAATTCCGAATTTTGCCATCATCGGATCTGTGCCAGAGAACCCGGAACTGACTCACTGCCGAACCAGTGATATTGCTGCGCACCTCAACGCCGAGATCATTTTCGCCGGCGAAATGAGAGAACGACGGGTTGAACACATTTCGCTTCTGGCCCGCCGGGTACCACATATGCTGAGCACCTTCCAACCGGGAGCAATCCTGGTCACGCCGACCGACCGTGACGACGTCATCGTCGCAGTCGCGATGGCCGCACTCAAAGGGGTTCGCATCGCCGGGCTGGTGCTGACAGGCGAAACTCCGATCGAGGAAGACGTCGAGG
>JBAXBD010000612.1:0-4143 GCA_037142165.1 Schlesneria sp.
CCTGGCAGCAGTTCCAGAAAGAAGTCGGCGTCATGAGCATCGTAAGACCGTAAGCCTTTTGGAACAATCTTGAAAGGGCCGGATGGCGTTTGAGACAAAGACGCGAGCGTGGTGGGTGAGGGGTGGCGGGTGGAGGGAAATGAAGTCGAGTCGTTCCGCGCCTCCTGACCCGCCACGCTTCTCAAGTCTTTCGCCATGTCCTTCGCGGTTGAGTATCGTTCAGAAGCTCGCTTCGAGAGGGCTTTCAGGCAGATACGGTCAAGTTCTTTCGGAATTTGATCATCCTGCTGCCGGGGTGAGCCTGGTTCGAAGCTTGTAATCAGCTGCAGGGTTTCAGCAACCGAGTTCCCCTGAAAGGGCCGTTTTCCGACCAGTAATTCGTAAAGAACCACGCCGAGACTGAACAAATCCGACCTTCCATCGACGCGATGGCCCTCGCCACTCGCCTGCTCGGGACTCATATACAGCGGAGTCCCCAGATACCGTGGTCCTCGACCGTTATCCTGTTCCCGCAAGGCCATGCCGAAATCGGCGACATACGGCTTTCCGGCGCGATCAAGCAACAGATTTCCCGGCTTGATGTCTCGATGCACAAGTCCGTGTCGATGAGCATAATCCAACGCGTCGGCAACCGACGCCACAAGTTCCACCGACTCCGCAATCGACAAACGTGATTGTTTCAGCCGGGCGGCAAGATTCGTGCCATCGATGTACTTCGAAACGATGAAACAAGGAAATTCGTCCGTGCGACCGACATCATACACAGGGACGATATGCGGATGATCCAGGTTGGCCACCGCGCGGGCCTCAACCCGGTAGGCTTCCGCCACGTCGACGTCGGTCACAAGCTGCGAGTGCGGAACCTTGATTGCCACGCGTCGATCCAGCTCATCGTCGAAAGCCAGATAGACCATGCCAAACCCTCCCTGACCGAGAAGTCCTTCAATCCGGTACCGGCTAATCCGTTCAGGAAAATCGGTCGTGGAATCGACGAGCCGACCGTCCGATTCAGAATGAAAATCGGACCCCAGAATGTCATCCGCCCGCTCGCGCGCGGCGAGCAAACTTTCGACGCGTCGTCGTAATGTGTCGTTCGCGCCGCAGGCAATATTAAGATAATTCTCAAGCGCTGCACCCGGCGGATAATCGAGGGCCGCGTGGAAGATCGATTTCAAATCATCTGGGAAATAATTTAAATCATCACCGCTCATCAGAACATTTCCCCGGACAAGTACCGTCATTTTTTCGCGAGATTGCAGGCTTCCGAGAATCATCGCTGAGAGCCTCGGTGAGCCACGCGCGGGCAAATTCCCAGTGGCGGTCGGCAATACGTCGTGTGATCCCCATCATGTTGGCCGCTTCGGTGTGGGGAAATCCGGCGAAGACTCGCAATCGGACAAGTTTCGCAGCGGTTGGGTCGATTTGGGCGAGCTTATCGATCAATTCGTTGAGAATTACGATACGTTCAACCTGCGGCTCCTGCCCGATCGCGTCGCAATCGATCGCTTCGCGTCTCGCGCCACCACCACCACGCTTTCGACGACGACGATTGCGGGAGCGATCAATCAAAATTCGACGCATGGACTCGGCGGCAGCGGCAAAAAAATGGCCCCGATGATCCCATTGTTGTTCCGGACTTTGAACTGTCAGCCGAATGTAAGCTTCGTGAACCAGCGCTGTCGCCTGCAGCGTCTGGTCCAGTGTTTCATGTTCAAGTCGCGCAGCGGCCAGTCGCCTTAGCTCGTCGTAAACAATCGGCAACAACGACTCAGCGTCTGTCGGCTGGGCCTTGTTCGGATCGTTCGGATCGGGATCACTGATCATCGTTCGAGCTTCCGCGAGTACGCACAAAACCTCCAGTATGGGAATCATAGTAAATCGCTTCAGTCTGACCAATGAGACTGAACAGCGAGCGACTGATTTACGCTTTTCGCAGGAATTTGCGCTTTCGTGAGGCAAACCAAGCGATTCCTTGGCCATAAAACGTATCGGTTTTTCTACGACGATGTCGTTCGCCGCGTTCTGATGAACTGCGGCTTGCTGATCCAAACCACGTCATTCGATGTCTTAAACCTCAATTTGTTAGCGTTTTCCAGAAATTTTAAGAAACCGTGAACCATATTCTCCCCCTTAAAAAAGTCTGAAAAAACAAAAAACGGTGCAGCGGAGCTGAAAACGGAGCATTGATTGTGGAACCAGGAAAAGCGCGCGCTCCAGCTCAACGCTTAAAAAATCTGGAAAGGTCACCGGTGAACTATCCTGCAGTCGACGATGTCATGTCTCGCGTCGTTCCGTTGATGCTGGAGTCAGGGCAACCACACGCACGGGCCACGTGCTGGGACGTTCTTTACTCCACTCTAACACCCGAAATTCAAAAGGCGTTGCGGACAAGCCGTCTTTCGGCCTCGGATCGAGATGACTGCTGCCAGGAGATCTGGCTCGCGTTGTCGAAAACGCTGCCGAAAATGACCCGAGCGCCCCGTTCGTTCAGTGCTTGGCTGCACGGTTTGATTCGGAACAAGATGATCGATCGATTGCGTCATTCGCGTCGGCGAAATACCCAACCGCTGCCCGACTGCGAATCAAAGTTCGCGATTCATCTGCTTCAGACAACACGAATAACAGCCGACAAACTGGAACAGCTTGAGGAAGTCCAGCGGCTGTTGCGACGTGCAGAAAGCAAGTTCAGCCCCGAGCATTTCAACGTGTTCCGGCTGAGATACCTCGAAGAAAAAAGTATTGTCGAAACGGCAAATCAGTTGAATTTGACAACGGACCAGGTCCGCCAGATCTCTCACCGGGTCCTGAAGTCGCTACGAAATACAGCGGGCCGAAATTTCCAAAACAACAGCTGAAGATTTCTCCTTTTTTCTATAACAAACTAAGCGATCAGCACGACTTAATGTTGAAGGGCGCCAAAGGCCCTGTTGATGGCTTATCTCAACAAGTCCTGATAAAGGTCATCGTTTTTGGCGGCTAGCGTCTGCGAGAATCGCTCGTCTGAACATTATGGCGATAGATTTAAACCGCCGTTTTATATGCGCCGGATGTGTCACAAATTAACGCTCAACGATGATCCGCCAGCACCTTTTTTTGCGGTGGCGGCACCCGATTCAAGCGTTTAACAAGCTCGGTAGACGATACGTCACGACTATGTACAAAACGTCTTTTCCCCATTCCGTTGATTGGAGTAAGGATGTTAAAACCTGTTTCTTAAACAACGAAGGCAAAAGGGCGAATGATGACGAACAAAAACGGGATTCTCAGACAAGTGTTTCTTTTGACGGTGATCTCAACGTTACCGGGTGTGCAATTCCTGGAAGCAGGAAACATTACGTATGACATAAACATTTCTTTTCCGGGCGCCGACATTGACCACAATTTAGATTTGACCCTTACGGGGAATGTCACAACCGATGGCGCTGTCGGATTGCTTAACTACAAAGACATACTATCTGAACACATTTATATAAAAGATCCACACAACCCCGCATTAAACTATACATATGATTTTGATATTTCGACTACGAAGTACGCATCAACCAATGACACTCACGACGATCCCCGTTATTATTGGCCACAATTTTTCATGTCAGCGACCGAGACGTCGTTGTTTTTAATGCCGAAGAGTCAATTCTGCGGGGGGTCGTTTAATTATACTCCTTGGCGTTTGTATTATCTCGATTCTGAGGGACTATTCGGCTGGAATAAAAATGGTTTACAATTAGATTGGCCGGAAAATCAATGGTTGCGATCTATCCAGCTTGATGGCGTTACGCCATTCGAGTTCGCAACCGTTCAGAATTCGAGTGCTGTTCCCGAGCCAACCTCACTCAGTCTGTTGAGCGTCGGTTCACTCGCATTAGTTGGAGCAGCGTGGAGAAGACGACGCGGAAAAACGCTGGTCACACACTCATAGGGAGAATCCGAGACAAAGAGGGCAAGTCTTGTGAATGCCGAATGCGGAAGCAACGATTTGTCCTTTGTGTCTTATTTATGTGGCGAAACTATACACACAGGGCGGATTCCAAAAGTATCGGGAATTTAAGCACTTCGTTCGTAACGGTTCTCAACAAGGATGGCGTCACGGTCAGGGCAATCGCATCTAAAGCCTCCACACTTTAGCAATGGGTCTTTTCGAAT
>JBAXBD010000613.1:0-4138 GCA_037142165.1 Schlesneria sp.
GAACAGTTGTTGAACTTGTTCTGTCGACCATTTTTGTATCGAAATGTTCCGACGAGAAACGGCAGTGGCCATGAGAAACCCCATTTCATTTGAGAAGAAAAAACGTTTAACACACTTGGAACGATCGGCTTTTCCGCCATTCACTTTGTCGCTTTGTTTAATGCGGGGAGAACGTCCGCCGCAGATTGCCGTCTGAAGAAGCGAGGGTCGATGTAATTATCGGTAGTCATTTTTTGCGACGTATGGCCTAGTGTGTGACTAGCCAGGTCGACCCCGCCGTGAATTGCGGCCCATGTTGCCGTTGTTCGGCGGATGCAGTGGAACTGGCGGTAACGGTCTTTCGGTAGTCCCGATTTGGTAAGGATCGACTTGTAGAAATCATAAAGACACTGGCGATGATGTGACCACGGCCAAACCATCTCACGATCGGCGTCATAATGTTGAGCTATCGCTTCGGAACATTGATCGCTCAGCTTGTGCCACTGTTCGAGACCGGTCTTTGCTGATTCGGTCCGAAGGATCACGGACTTGGCATCAAGATTGATGTCACTGGACTTTAGGGCCAATGTGGCATTAAGCCTGGTTCCCGTCTCGTACATGAAAAGGACGAGGCTTGACCAGAAGTATCGGCGACGGATGCCGCTGTTCTTGTTGATGCCTACCAGGCTACGGCATGTGTTCAGAATTAAATTCAATTCCTCGATCGACCAGGCAATCGGATATTTCTTCGGTTCGCGTTTTTTGGGTAGATCGTCAGCATCTGGGGGAGTTTGCGCGAGCCCTTTCTTGTGTGCCGATCGCCAGAGGGTGATTATCGCCTCCCTTTTGCCGTTTACTGTTCTGGCCGATCGACCGATTGACGACAGATGTTTGAGGAAGCCGAGAATCAATTTTGGGTTCAGGTCCGTTGTCAAAATCTCGCGTTTTGCCCAACGGTCCAAAAGGGTGACAGCGATCGTCAGTTGCTCGGCAGACTTTTCAGACAGATCGAGCCGACTTGGGACATAGATATCCGTGATGAATGACCGAATGGTTCGTCCGCCTGGTGTCGTTGAAGCGGGTAGAACATCGACCGATTGAACGTGAGTCTCAACGGGTCGAATGGCGACGGTAGACAGGGTGAGTCGATCGAGTATGCCAGGCGTGTTGATGCCAGTGACTTGGAGACGTCCGAAGAAAACGCTCAACGAATCGGTCATGCCTGCGCGTGACAATACTTTCTTGAGATGAATTCGAAACGTTGGCCCTGCTTGGCCATTATCACACGGCCAGGGGAAAAGCATCTTGCCCGGCCTCGGGAAATGGTAAATGCCACGTAAGGCTTCTACCGTCTCGCTGTGCAGTCGCCACGAATGACTACCGACGGTCAGTCTGCCAAGCTTGATACGGAAATCGGTGAACTTCGCTTCTAACGCCTCATCCAGTGAAATTGCCGTGTCGAGAATGAGCATGAACAGAGCCGCAAACCATCGGCCCTCGGGTATCCCGTCAATCGTGCCCTTCTGAGTTCTGGCCGATCCCAACAACCGTTGAAGTTGCCATTCTGCGATCGGTTCGAAGCGGGTCGGTTTTACGATCGGATCGGATGGTTGCCAGGTCCACGGCACCGACGGCATTTCGGCCAGAAGTTTTTCATTGAACGCCTCCCGGGCGACGGCCAGAAGGGTTCTGCGGTAGTTTTTCACGGTTGAGAATGACCGACCGGCTTCAAACATCCAGACAACGCACCGTCGGATTGTGTCCGATGTGAGATCTTCAATCAGCGGTTCGCGGTTAAGAAAATCGAAAAGACATGTGATCGCGTAGTTGTGATGGTTCCGATAATGGCGTGTCATCGCCTCGGAAAACACCTTCTCTTCGACGAACTGACGAAGAGTACCGTAACGGACTTCCCCTTGAAGTCGATCGAGATCCGCCAAAGACGTGATGTCGCCGATGTTGTGCATGATTGCACCTTTCTTCGCCCTCAAGAGTGAAGGCGAAAATCAGACCATGCCCGTACTGGTACTCTCAGGCGGTACAAGTCCGCCTTGTGGTCGTTACCGATTCCCACATACCAACACGGGCATGGACTGTTTTTTCTTGTAAAGAGTTTGAGATCTTGTATGCAGTCGAAGCTTTGAGAGGCGCGTGTTCTACACTCGACTTTCCCCGTTTGTCAAACGCCGGGCACGAGAAAAAGATTTGGTGATTTATTAGGAAATCGAATATCTAACGAGGGAGCGTTGATCCGTCGTCAGTGACGTTTCGAACGTTCACTTCCAGTTTTTGGCAGTTCAAGAATCGGGGAATGCTTCATGGAATTGAAAGAGCAGCCCAAAGAATGCGGCGGAATTCAGTCTGGACCGCATCGCCAGGCGAAGAAAAACCAGCATGGACAAGATGCTTCAGGAAATAGTGATTCCGTTCATTGACGGATTGGACGACACCGAAGCTGATGATGAATGAAGCCAGAACGTTTCGCCCCTCGTCCAAATACTGCCGGCAGCGGCCGCCGCCGGCAGTGACGTTCACCAGCTCGGAGAACTTCAGCGGCCCGTGATTCCGTAGGCCATAGCCTTCATGTCGAATTCGTCAACGGTCCAGCCTCGTTCGATCGCGACGGACTCAAGTTTGTGATCGCCCTTCGATAGAAACCGAATGGCCGCAATCCGCCGATCTTCCGCCATCGAAGCGGTAACAATGGAATCGACGGTCAGCCGAGCTAATTGTTTGGACGATGCAACGTCGCCAGACGTCGGCCTGGCTGGATTGGTCTTTCTATGTGCGTCGATCGTTGCCCAAGTTGTTCCGTCTCCCCCAATCTCTACAAAACTGATGTCAGTGAGATAGCCGTTACGCAACACGGTCAACGGACCATTGAATCTCTGACTGTTCACCCAAACGGGTCGACCGGCGGGAACCTCTTCATAAACGAAGTTGTCGGCACCGATCGACAGTTGCCAACTTTTCCCGGCATCGTTCGCGGACAAGATCTTTTGAGCGCGAAACTTTTTCGGGTAAAGAAACCCGTTGACAACAATCGAGCCCTGGTCGATCTTCACCGAGACCGTTCGACCGATCAGCCCGTCTGTCGACTCATCATGGCCATCGAGAACCGGCCTGTTTTCGCTTGGGATTCGAAACGATGCCAGGTCGACAACAACGGCGCCGGTGATCGTCCTGCCTCCCGCCGTTAGCGTAGGGAACATCAGACCGCCATTGTATGCGACCCCTCGGAAGTGGCGTTTGTCTTTCAGCTCTGCCTTCAGCTTGTCCGTGTTCGGCTTAAATCTCATTACCGACTGATTGACCGCCCGCAGTTGCGTTTTGCTTGTCCTTGCCATCTTCGTTCATCCTCCATGATGAAATGATGTGAAATAAATCTCGATTCGCTTTCTGGTACCAGCCAGGCTGCTCGATCGCAGAGCCTGGCTACCTCGGAACCGTTCGCGGCGCGAATGACGCCCCCAGCGACTTCAAAACCGGTTTTAGAATGCTTCGCTCAAAAGCGTTTTCGATGCCGATCATGTCATCAGCTTTGATGTTCAACCGTCGGCACAGATTTTGACTTGTCCAGAACGGACGCCAGCCTTTCTCGACATAGAATTGATAGATCTGTTGCCAGTCCCCCTCACTCCCTTCAGCCCGTTCCGTCTTCAATAAAAGAGTGATCCACTTGGCAGAGATCACTCGATCTGCAACACGTTGGCACCGAAGACAGCCATGCCCTGGCATCAGGTCGATGGCATCGCCGATGGCGGGAGTCATCGCGATGTCGGTTCCTTGGCAAATAAACATTGCGGCCCCGACGGGAAGCTTCACCGGAAGAATGAGCGCGTAGTTCTGACCGCTCAATGTGGGGTTCAATGATCCATCCATGATCGAATAGACCATGATCAGCCCCTCTTCGAAGGGATGGTTTGCACGTTGTTCGGGTTGGTCGGTTTCAGTCACGTTTTCCAAAATGCGTTTCCTTAAAAATTGAATAGATCAGCCCCTAGCACCGCCGCCGAACTTGCCGAATTTAGACTTTGCGGACGCTATCTTTTCCAAGAGTACGTTCGTTTGTGCTGTGTGCTTTTCGATTTTCTCCATAGGGCCACTACCGCCGAGACCAGCGGCCGCCGCTGCGGAGAATGTACCGGCGACACTCGTT
>JBAXBD010000614.1:0-4120 GCA_037142165.1 Schlesneria sp.
GTCCTCGAACGAATTATCACAGGCTTTAAAGCGGAATAAGATGCGATTGCCCTGTGGGATGTGCGACTAATTTCACCCCATGTCAAACTCCCGCATTCGAGATCGGTAAAGATCGATTTCAGCGAAAACGCTTCTTGTCCAATCGCCGGCAACACTTCGAACCGGCTGGCCAGCCATGCTCGATGCAGTGCTAAGTACTCGGCCTTGCCCGCTTTCCAGGATTCAAGCCCTTTTAATGCCTTGCGAACTTCGTCTAGCCAACCATCCCCGTCGGTGATGTCGATTCGCTGGAAATCTTCGAATACCTCTGGATACTCAACGCCAGCAGAGACCCTAATCGGAACCAGCCGAAAGTTGGAAACGACTTTGGCGCGTGCGGCTAAAACCTCCCATTCCCTTCGGCACCAATTTGAAGAATGTGCCTCTTGCGAAATGATTACCACAGCCGCTGAGCATTCGAGAAGCCAATGATAGAGTCGATCCGACCAGCGATCCCCGGCATCGATATTCTCGTCGATGTCGACAATGTAGCCAAGTTCCCGAATGAGTCCGCTAAGCGATGCTTTCGCGGCCAACGTTAGATCGTGGTCTCTTTTGTAGCTGGTAAAAACGCGGACCATGAGTTTCTGCTCCGTATTGCAACCGCAATCTCACTGGTTGACCGACCGGTGACAACATCATGGTGTCAATTGATGAACCGCACCTGAAATCGCCTTTGTCTGCATGCTGATCGCTCGTCTGTTAGCGTGGTGAAACGACACGAATTCTGCAACTGCGGAAAGACAAAATCATTATGAATCGACGCGGGCAGAACCGTCGATCTTTTGGCCCCCTTTTGACCCGCTTGCCCTGAAAACGTCGCCCGAAGCCATTGGTCCGGCGTCCATCCTCGGTCCATCGTCCCCTGACATTTCGGACAATCTTACGTTGACTGGATCACGAGACGCTCCCTGGTACAGGTTTTGGATTTCAAACGACGATTCAAGTATGGACTCAAACGGCAAAAATGACTATCTGATCCCCCTTTTGCCGATGACCGACAAAACAACCGAGCGAAAAACGTGAATACGATGAGTAACAAACGTGCCGCAAAAAGGCAGGACAGGGAGACCGCTTCAGTGAAATCCGTCGAAGAGACGCCCATCCACAGCGTCAGCGTAGAAGATCAAGTCCCGGCAGATTCGTCGACCACGACGGAAGAGCACGTAGATCCGTTAATGGCCGACGTGAAGACTTTTCTCAGTAAACGCGATGAACTTGCTCGAAAATTTGCCGAAGAGATCGACGCCCTCGAACAAAGATTGGCCGAGCTGAAAGAAACCGCAGCCTCATTATTCCCAGAGAATATCAATAACGGGGCGTCTGATCGCAAGCCGAAGAAACCAAAGCCAAAAGCTTCGTCGAAGTCAGAATCAACGAGCGCCGCAGAAAGTTCAACGTCGTCGGAGTGAAAGAATTATTGATGCGAAATGAGTTTGAGATACCGGCCTGGAAAAAAAGGTAATTCTCAGACTTAACAACACAACCCTCTACGAAAGTAGGAGTCGAGGATCTCTGACTGCGGACAAGAAGTCCAGACAGTATCGATCCTCGACTTTCAGACGGGTGAAACATGCACCTCGCACTCCAAGCACACGAGTTAGTTTTTCATCAGCATCGTGTCCAGTCTCGCCGGACTGTGTTTATGATGAATCATCTCTCCCTCAACCAGGTACAGCACATCCTCGGCGATCATGGCAGCATAGTCGGCAATCCGTTCCAATTGGCGGACTGCTGAAAAGAACGATAACCCACCTGGCACATGACCGGCCCCTGCCTGCATCCCTTGGATCAGCACCGAAATAATTTCGCCATTCAGGTGATCGACAACATCGTCCAATTGGATCACGTTTCGTGCCATGGTGGCATCATGTGAAACAAAGGATTCGAGGCTCTGGTGTACCATCTGGACCGTCAGCTCAAGCATTTGTGACAATTGTGATGGTGGTGGAACGGGGGGAAGCCCGTCCAGGCAAAATACTCGCTCTCCAATGTTCACAGCGAGTTCAGCGATACGGTCCAGATCCGTATTAATTTTCATGATGACGATGATGCGTCGCAGGTCAGATGCGACAGGCTGCCTCAAAGCAAGAATCCTGACGCACTCTTCCTCGAGATAGTTGTCAGTCTGGTCCTTCGAACAATTCCCCGCAAGCACTTGCCTGGCCAGATCGACGCTTTGCGTCTGCAACGATTGAATCGCCTTTTCGACAGCAGTTTCGACGAATGCAGCACGGTCAAGAATGTGACGTTGCAATTGTTTCAGGTCATGCTGCAAAGGTACGGACATTTACATCGCCTCACTGTACGTTGTCATTCATCGGTATCAGGTGTCACTGATTATTCAATTACTCATTCTGCCTTGATTCAAAGCATCATCAAACGACATATCGCCTACGTCAGGATCCTTCGGCGTGGCGAAGGGTTCAACAGAATTCAGCTGAAAACCAAACCTCTCAGCATTAATCTACCGTTTTGAGTTGCCGAAAATCTCCAAAGCAACCAGAACAGCAATTCTCGATCCAACCTGATGTGAAGGTTGTGCATTTGTCGGATTCACAAGTCGCAATGCCAAAAACACCATCGCACTTTGGGGAATGCAGAAGCCAGGCATCGGATTTTGCGAAAAAACCGCCTGTTACGCGAAAGGCTTCGTTTCACAAAGCTTTGACAATCTACTCCCCCGAGGAACCGCAATGAGTCTACTGCTCCGCGCTTTGGTCAATTCGTCTCGGTTCAAAGCAGTTTGAACGCATTGGGAAGGAGCTCAGAGAGGCGCATCTTGCCGACGCGGTCGACAATCACCAATAAGTCGGGGCCGCCGAACTCGAACAGGACCTGACGACAGGCACCACAGGGCATTAAATAGTCCGTCGGAGCATCAAGAGCGGCATCCGGGCAAGTCACGGCAATGACTTCGATCCGTTTTTTTCCGGCAGCCAGCGCAGAAAAGGTGGCGACACGCTCAGCGCAAATCGTAAGTCCATAAGAGGCGTTCTCAACATTACAGCCGGAGAACAGAACCCCATCGGCGATCAGCGCGGCACCGACATGAAATTTCGAGTAAGGACAGTAAGCAAGCTTCGCGGCATTTCTGGCAGCTTCAAGAAGTTGCGCTTCATTGACACTCATAAAACCCACCATCCTTAGATGACACGCCAATGGCGTTAAGGGAATTAGCTGGCGTGTGCCCCTGATTCCCAAGGCTTCGGAAAAACCTCGTACAATGAGGTAACTCAACGCCTGCATTCACTCAAGTATACATCTAGCCTCAACGTCCATCCATGACTTCATTCTGTTGCTCAGGCATGGCAAAAACATAAATCGTACTTCTGAGGATCGTGACGACCGGTTTCAGCAATGACAAGAACAGCGAGTTGATCCCGTTGTTGACTTCCGTTCAAAACTCGTCGCATTTTCGCGTTATCGCGCTGGGTTAGTTTTGGTGGGACTTCGATGACTTGTCTGACGAAGTTGATATGTGAATTTGAACCAGAACGATGATTTTGACGGGCCTCGAAGATTCGATCCTTCCCTACTGTGAAGAGCGACTTCCGGATCAAGAACGATAACCGACTGAGAAGAAATTCTTTCCTTCGGGGTCTGCTGTTACTTGCGGTTCACAGACTGACTACAATCTTGTTGTCGGTTTTGACGTGAAGCGGCTGCTCCGTACGACGTCGAATCTTGCCAAAATCGACATTTCGCAAGGAATCATTGATGCCGTCAAACCGTCCGCCATTAAAAGTCACTCGCAAATCCTCGAGGGAGGAAATTATTGTCAGCGAGCATCTGGCCGAACTTCGCGACCGTGTGCGACTGCTTACCTGGGTTTCCGGACTCTGCTGGACCGCGCTGGCAGTCTTCGGCGGACTGTTGATCACGGGGACACTCGATTGGCTTCTGCACTTTGATGAGTCTGGCACAAGACTGGTTATTGGCCTCAGCCTGCTCGGGCTGGCCGGCTGGATGATCTGGCGGCAACTGATTGCTCCGCTCTTGTCACCTTTATCAGCAACGTTTTTAGCAGGTCGTGTTGAGAAGCGGTTTCCGGGATTGAACAACCGGCTGTTGAGCGCCG
>JBAXBD010000615.1:0-4120 GCA_037142165.1 Schlesneria sp.
CATCTACGCCGAACGCGAATTCCGAGAGTCGGCCCAGGTCCTTGTCGCGACCGAAGCGGCGGGTGAAGGGATTAACCTTCAGTTCTGCTGGGTTATGGTCAACTTCGATATTCCCTGGAACCCCGTTCGACTGGAACAACGGGTCGGGCGAATCCACCGTTACGGTCAGGAGAAAGATTGCCTCATCTTCAATTTCGTCGCCAGGAACACTCGCGAAGGCCGCGTCCTCCAAACGTTGATTGAGCGATTGAAAGAGATTCGAGCTGACCTCGGCAGTGATCAGGTTTTTGACGTCGTGGGGGAAGTCTTTCCGTCAAACCTGTTGGAAAAACTGTTCCGCGATATGTATGCCCGGCAATTGAACGTGCATCAGATTGAAGACCGGATCGTGCGAGACGTCAGCCCCGAACGTTTCAGAGCGATCACCGAATCAACGCTCGAAGGCCTGGCAAAGAAGGAACTGAACCTGTCGGCGATCGTCGGAAAATCGGCGGAAGCGAAAGAGCGACGCCTGGTCCCGGAAGTGATCGAACAGTTTTTCATCATCGCCGCACCGGAAGCAGGTCTTTCGTCAAAGCCGTTGGAGACGAAACCACAACCCGATTCGAAATGTCGGATCTACCGGATCGGCAAGGTTCCAAGGCATCTGCTGCAGATTGGCGACCGGCAAGAGGATCGGTTCGGTCGGCTTGGCCGCGAGTACGGCAAGATCGTTTTCGACAAACAGTTTCTTAAGTCGGATGCCACGCTGGAATGGGTCACACCCGGTCATCCGCTGTTCGAGACGTTAAGAACGGACATCCTGACGCGAGTGGAAGACCACCTCCGACGCGGAGCCGTCTTTTACGACCTGCATCGTTCACAACCAGCCTTGCTGGACGTCTTCGCCGCCTCAATCAAGGATGGCCGGGGAAAGACGCTTCATCGTCGTCTGTTTGTCGTTGAATCGAGTATCACCAGCGGGTCGGACAAAATTAGGGAGGGCATTACCGAAAAAACTCCCGCCGAGCCGATGTCTTCAATGCTGGTCCATGAACCGACGCTGCTTCACGACATCACGCCAGCCCCCATCGGGACGCCTGCCCCGCAATTGACGACACCGACTCGACAATCAGTCGAAAGCTTTCTGTATCAGCATTCGCTCGCTCCGTGGGGTGAACGTGAATCCGCCGTCCGCGAACAGGAAGTCGCCCGAGTCGCAAAGCACGTCCAGATCAGCCTGGAGTCGTTGATCGATCGTCAGCAATTGCAGTTCGCGGAACTCGAAACCCGCCGCATTGAAGGAAAGACTGTTGCAGGTTTGGAAGGAATCATCGCCCAGGCCGAGCAACACATCGACGAACTCAACAATCGTCTGGAATCTCGTAATAAAGAACTGGAACTCGAACGCCATTGTGCCGTGGCGGACATCACGCATCTTGGCCGAGCCTGGGTCGTCCCGCATCCTGACCGAACGAATCCACAACTGGCCCCAATGGTCAGGGACGACGAAATTGAACGGATTGCCGTCAATCTGGCAATTCAACATGAAGAAGCCCGAGGCTGTGTGGTCGAGAGTGTCGAATCCGAGAATCGAGGTTTTGACTTGATCTCACGTCGTCCACATTCGGAAGATCCGAAGACGTTTATCGAAGTCAGATTTATTGAGGTCAAAGGTCGGGCGGGCGTCGGTGTTGTCGCACTGAGTTCGAATGAGTACACGACCGCACAGCGGATCAAAAATGATTATTGGCTCTATGTCGCGTTCAACTGTGCGGGTAACCCGCAGCTTCACACGATTCAGAACCCGGCTCGACTTGGATGGCAGCCAGTGATGGCGGTAGAACATTTTCAAATTGGAGCAGACGCCATCAAAGCGAATCAGGAACAAAAATAAAATAAGGGGGTGATTGGTTCGGGAAACCAGAAGGTTCTCCCAAGTCCCCTTTACCCCCATCTTTTCGAATTAATGGCCGAGACACGTATGTCCCGACGGCCAACTATCGGTCAGTTGTCAAACAAAATCAAGTGAGAATTTCCGATGCGGATGATTCCAGGGAAAGATTTTATTGGAATGGGGTTGGAACCGCACGAAAAGCTGTTTCTAGACTGCTGGTATGGGCTAACGCATATACGCTCACTCGACTCTCATCGTGTTAAGTGCATGAATTCACGAACAATTGTGCGAGAACTGGTCGAGGAAATCGAAATCGGTCGCCTGGACGAGCCAGAAATGAAAGGGATATGTGCCGAGGCGCTAAAAACGCTTTCATCGGACGAAATTATCAGGTCGACATTCCTCAAAACCCTGCAGGTCATTTCGCCGTTATTGGAAAATCCCCCACTCCTGAATGACTCACAAAAAAAGAAAATCAAAGATTCTAATGACGATTTGACTCGTCTTCGGGAACTGACATTCGCTGCCAGTGACCTTTGTGCTTCCCTTGAAATGAAGTACTTTGAATGCGTTTGTATGAGTCTATCGTAAGCGTTCGTGAACAAGCGAGTCGATGCCATCCCCGTTCTGACGGACTCACTCGTCAGCGATTTGATCGCACAGGGATGGCCGCTCGAATCTCTCCACGTATGGCATAGGCATTTTCTTAAGCAGCGAAGCTACTCCGTTCAGGAGAATCTCGATTTCATGCTGAAGCAATTTCGCCGTCCGACTCAGGAATTCGCAGTAACACTACGAATAAACGGCGCAACACGGCTTCAGGCTGTTGACGATTTTGGAGGCTTCGATTGTTCGCCTGCCAGTGGAATCACTTCAAAGACCGACGCAGAAAGAAAGTTTGCTGAGTCCGGCCATTATGTTGTCTTCGCAAGAGGTACGTTCAGCGGGGTCGATTTTACTTCTGCCGCAATTGCGGCTCGTTCACAATTCGAATCACTTCTCGATCTTTTACGATTTGAGTACGAACGAACCTCATTGAAGATCGACAGCCGCAGTTTTGTGACCCGACTTGGCGACAATCAAACCGATTTAGTCGCCATCAATAATCCGGTACCGAATCCAGTCGAATCGCTGAATGACGACGACTTCAAGGCATTCAGCAAAAAACTTGATGGCGCGATGGCATCGCCGAAACTCGATTCAGAGACCAAAAGCCGGGTCCGCACAGCATTTCGACAAAATCGTTTTGGCAGCGATAGTGAAAGTTATTCGGACAAATTTCTCAACTGGTGGATGGGATTGGAAGCGCTGGCAAATGTCGATGGAGAGTACATTGGCCGAACGGTGACACGTAACGTCAGCCATGCGATGCTGACTGGGTATCTGTTTCGACTTCTTCGGGATTTGCTGACGACATTGAAATACATCGATATCAAATGGGAATCTGATTGGAAAGCGGTCAGCGGTGCAGACTCTGTACGCGGATTGAATGTTCCAGGGCTCGTGAAGTTGATTCAGGACCAGAAAGATCACGACATTTTTTCAAATCAACTTCAAGACCATCCGGTCGTTGCTTATGAAACAAAAAGAATCGCAGTGTGGCTGTGCGAACCTAAAAAGGCCGCCGAACAATTGGAGTCCCATCGACAGCGATTAGAGTGGCATCTCAATCGCCTATATCGCATTAGATGCTGCATCGTTCACGGTGCGCCTGTACGATTCAGGCTCGCTCTTTTTGCGGCCAACCTTGAGTACTACCTGAAACAAACTTTGATCTTCGTGTTAGATGCGTTTCACGACCATCCGCACATCAAAGATTTGCCAAGCTTATTTCATCGTAGCACGACGAATTGGGATCGAACGATAAGATCGCTGAAGGACAATTCGGCAACCATCGATACGATTAACGATGCCGTCTTTGCCGATGTCGTCATTCAAAAATGAAATTGGGATAATCCGCCAACGTGACCACGACCTATCCAAAACGTCTCATTGAAGTCGACCTTCCCATCGCCCGGATTTCCGCTCATGCACGCCGGGAGAAGTCGATTCGACATGGGCATATTTCGACGCTGCATATCTGGTGGGCGAGACGGCCTTTGGCGGCTTGTCGGGCCGTGATTTGTGCCGCGTTGTGGCCGGACCCCGATGACAAACTTTGTCCGCAGGCGTTTCGAGATGCGGCAGAGACAAGCATCAAGGAATTCGCGAAACGCTGGAGTGAACTCAACGGCGGCACTGAGA
>JBAXBD010000616.1:0-4117 GCA_037142165.1 Schlesneria sp.
GAGGTGGGTTTTCCAGTTGGTTGATGATGTCTTCGAGATCTTTAATGACTTGCTTCTGAATCGATTGGGTTTTGTCGGCGGTCTGTCCTTCTTCGAGCTTTTCACCGGCACTTCGCATTCCTTTGACGGCCCGATCCATCTTGTCGACATCTTCTTTCGGCTTGTCAGGATCGACGCCTGGCGTGTCATCGGCCTCCTTCATCAACTCATCGCCCAGTTTCTCCAGTAGCGATTTCTCCTTCGGTTCAGCCGTTTTCTTCGGTTCTGTTTCAGGTGCCGAAGCCGAAGGCTTCTCATCCGATTTCGGCGTTTCATCTTCCGCAAAGGCATCTAACGACATGACAAAGCACAGTATGAGGCTGAAGCTGTAAATTAAGCGTCGGGTAACAGCGTTGTCGTTTATCATGGTTTCTTCATCTCTATTCGTCGGATGTCAGTGAAAAAGATTTTCAGACAGGCCTGATGATCTATGGGTCGATCTTCGTGGCATCTCGATCTTTTTCCTGTTCTTTGACTTTGTCTTCCGGTGTTTTTTCGTTTTTGCGATCGGCTTGTTGCTGCAGGAATTTGGTAATCAAATTGCGAGCTAAGTCTGCAAGTTCCGCTTGTTCCCTGGCGAGATCGTCTTTTTCTTCCTGCATTGACGCTGGCAACTTGCCGTCTTTATCACGGAATTTTTCCAGCATCTCGGTTCGTTCGAGATACTCTTCCTGTAATGACTTCAATAATTTCAACTGAGCCAGTTGCGGTAACATGTCACCGGGGGGCTGAGCTTCTTCCGGTTTCTCTTCTTGTTCCTGCGGCTCCTGACCCAGTTCTTCGGGTTTTTCTTCAGGCTTTTCCGGTGGTTGCTGCTTCTTCTGTTCCTGCTTTAAGACGGCGAGCAGATTGTCGATTTTGCGGAGTGCATCTCGTTCGAACGTCTGTGTTTTTTCCGATGTTTCGAGTTCACCCAATGCATCCGCCGCATGTTTCATCGAGCGAGCCAATCGCTTCAGGACCAGCGAAAAGACTTCGGCAGAGGCCATCTGTTGCCCCATTTCCTCCGCCGTATGCTGCAGCAAATGTTCTGTCTCAGCCAGGTTCAGTAACGCCTGCTTTTGCCCGCGTGTGATTCGATCTTCTTTTTTCTTCTCATCGTCAAGACGAATCGTTTCTGCAATTACGGTCTCTTGTTGCAATCGCAGTGACTTGAGCTGGTCTTCAATTTTTTCCAGTTGTTCGAACGCAAGTCGATCTTGAGCGATCCTTTTTTCAAGGACCAGTTCGCGTTCAACTTGCTCCAGGTCATCGAGCGCTTCCTCCATCGCCTGCTGCATCTCTTCACCATCGTCGGCTTCCTGGATGTGCTTCATCATTTCTGTGATACGCTTACGGGCTCGACGAGCCGCGTCGGCCGCTCCACGCAATCGAAGACGTTCCAGCTTTCGCTCGGCTTTTGCCATCCGCTCAGTAAGGTCTTCTTGCTGCTGCATCAACTCATCTTGTTGCTGCTTCTTTTCGAGTGAGTCATCCTGCTGATTCAATTCCTCTGCTCGATCAGCAAGGCTTTGCTGTTCTTCACGTAATTGGTGGAATTCCTGCAGAGCATCCTGAGTCTGTTTGAGGAATTGTTCGGTATCCTCATTAGGCCGACGCTTCATCATTCGTTCAAGATCGTGAAGTTCATCGATCGCCTGCTTTTGCGAATCGGCTGCAGCACCCAATTGATTCTCGGCAATCTTGTCCGCTGCATCCTGCAATTTACTGGCGGTCTCTCGCTGATTCAGTTCCTCGCCGACTTCTCCCAGTTTCTCGGCCGAATCAGGATCGTTTCCTTTCAAGTTTTCAGCCGCTTTATCGAGCTGTTTACGTAATTGATCGAGCTGTTCAGCGACCCGACGTTGTCGTACCGCAAGCTTATCAAGTTCGGCTTTTTCCTGTCGTGAGAGTTCTGCAGACGATTTCGACATCGTCTGTCGAACCATGTTTTCCGCATCCTGCTGGACTTTTTCCTGTTCGGAAATAACTGAACTCAAGTCCTTCGAAACATCTCGTTGGTCGCGCCACTCCGACAGAAGGTCTTGCAATTCGGTCAGCGATTCCAGTGACCTGGACTGCTGCGCTTGAGCCTCCGCTAATACTGAGCGTAGTCCCTTGTTGGAAGCGGACGAATCTGGCTTTGATACGTCCTTTGATTTCTCAGATGATGTCTCGGAGCCTTTTTCATCAGAACCAGTCTTCGATTGAACCGGGGAAGGCTCGTCATTTGAATCGGTCTTTGATTGCGGGTTATCTGATGTCTGTTCGTCGCTGGAATTTGCTTCTTTGTCAACTTTCTCAGAAGTCGAGTCGCCGGATTTATCCCGGTTTTTCGGTCGCTTTGAACTTGGCGACGATTCATTATTTTTCGTGACAATTGACTTCGAACCTGACGGCGTCGTTTTGGAACTTAATTTGTCATCAACAGGGGCAGCATCTGGGCTCGCCTCTTCTTCGGCAAGCTTTTGTGCTTGTGTGAGCGCTCGTTCTGCATCGGAAAGCTCTTCGCGTTCCAGCCGATTAAGTTCCGTTGCGACTTGCGAAAGGCGTTGTTCTGTGGCATCGTCGCCCAATCGATTTGCTCGAAATTCATCAAGCAACTGCCTGGCTTGCGTCTCAACACTGTCGGCTGGATTGGTCAAACGGGATGCTGTTTGACGCTGATCCATCTCCGTTCGTTGAAGTTGATCGAGGTCCTGTGACCGCAGTTCACCGACCTTTTCCAGCTGAGTCTGCAGATCTTGAGTCTGCTGACGAGCTCGTTTCTGCATTTGAATGGCCTGCTGCAAATCTTCCAGCAGATCGCCAACTCGCATCGCCAGCTCTCTTTGTTTTTCATCACGCGAAACAATCGTGATCGTTCGAGGAATACTCTTTCCGACATGTGGTTGGCCAAGGTCATAATTGTCGATCGCTTCAGCACGAAATACGATTCGCATTCCCGGCTGGGGGTTCAAGTCCGACATCTTCCACACGAAGCTCGCTTCGTGGCGTTGAGGTCCGACTGACTTAGGATCCGTTGGTGAGCCCGGCTGAAGAAACGTCTCTTTTTCACGGTCGCTCGACAAATGATCGAATAACAGAATGGTCTTCGGCTTTTCATCCTCGCCGATTTGATAGGCGATCCGGACCTGCTGAAGCCCAAGATCGTCCTTGGCGAGTACTGAAACAGGCAATTCGGATTCTGCCGTTAACAAGACATCACTGGCAGGAGCGTCAATCGTGACATCCGGGATACCATCGGCAATTCCTCGAAGCTCGTATCGGACGGCATCTCGATCGGTGAATCCTTGAGTGTCCGTTAATTCAAACCAATAGCTGCCGTTCACCGCTTCTTTGATTTCGAAAATTGAGATGAACTGACGAGCCTCATCTTTAAGCGGAATGGGAACGGCAGGCTGTTCCCCCACACGCAACCGTGCTGATTGCATCGACTTGTCGGCCATGGCGACGACTTCGACCTTCGAGCCAACCAATCCCTGAACGTGACCAACACCTTGCGGCAAGACTTGTACCGGTTGCTGTGAATAGGCTGGCGGCGTCACCGTAACCTGCAGCGAGTCGATATTCGGAGGGGGGACGACGTTCACCTGGTAGAAAGGCATGACGTTGTCGTCACCGCCGCTGGCGCGAAACTGCATCGTCCCTCGCGTGGCCACCCAACTGATCACTGCGGCCTCGCGCGAACGACCCTTTTCATCGCGCAGCGTCGTTTGCCGTAACGCCTCACGGGAAATCGGACCTTCGTCGCCGGTTCGGTATTCAAACCAGACTCGTTCAGGCAGCCGTCCTCGCATGTTTTCGACATACAATTCCAGTGTGTCCCCTCTGGCAATGACCAGCGGTTGGTCCGGAGCTTGAACGAGCGGCGATAAATCGGGCCGAACCAGTTTCAGGTCGACCTTCCGGGGCCAGGGAACTTTGGAAAATGGAAACACCAGACGTTGCACGGATGTGGCTGCTTCCAGAGGATGCAACATGACAACAATCGCGGTGAGAAATGTGACGACCGCTCCAGCAATCGTCACATTTCGAACCCCCTTAGTTTCGATGACATCGGATGTTTCGATCCGTTCCAGATCACTGAGTGCCTGCC
>JBAXBD010000617.1:0-4115 GCA_037142165.1 Schlesneria sp.
GTCGTAAACGAAGATCCAAGCCTCCTGAAAGTTTTTCGGCTCCACCGTGACAGTCAAGGCAGTACGCTTTGAGGATTGGACGTATGTCTGCTTCAAATGAAAGGGCTGGCGCCGGAGATGCTGTTGGTGAAGTCGAATCGGCCATCGCCAAATCGCCTACGAAGAAAGCTGACAGCATTACGTAGCAGATCAAGGAAGCTTGAATCTTTGAAATCGGGTAATTCATGTTCATGCGAAGCTCAGCGAGGAATAACGGCGGGGCCTTCAGAACCTGTTTAGCAAGGGAGTGAAAGCTGTCTGACAGCGAAAATCAAGGCGGATTCATCGGCAGGTGTTGATATCTTCAACGAACAAGGGCCGCAACGCAAGCGGGAAGTTCGGAACGGCGACGTTTGCGTCGATCAGAACAGTTTACGAGTCTCTGCACATCAGCGGGGACTTTGCTAAGATTCGCGGCATCTTGAACGGCGGCGTGTTGCAAAGGCGCCTTTCAGTTCACGTGTTTTCAAGTAGATTTTGACGACTTAATGGCACGCGGCCTCGGGATATCGCATCTCGTCGGTCGGCCCGGAAGCGATTCCTTCGCGAATTTTTTCCGCAAAACTTATCAATTCATCAGGAGCACTCAGTCATGTCTGGTTCGATGGCGATCATTCTGGCGGCAGGGAAAAGCACACGAATGAAGTCGGCGCTGCCGAAGGTGCTGCACAATGTTTGTGGCCGACCGATGATTGAGTACGTCATCGACGCAGCGAGATCAGCGGGAGTGACCCGGATCGTGGCGATCGTTGGGCATCGTGCGGAAATGGTTCAGGCAGAATTGTCGAAGCATCCCGATATCGAGTTCGCATTGCAGTCCGAGCAGAAAGGGACCGGACATGCAGTCATGATGTGTCAGGAACAGCTTCGTTCACATCACGGTCCCGTCCTGGTGCTGGCAGGGGATACACCACTGCTCAAGCGTGAATCGCTGGAGTCGTTGCTGAAAACTCAACGCGAGCAGGGGGCTGCGTGCGTGATCGGGACAGCCGTGACCGAGGCGAATTTCGGGCTGGGGCGGATTATCCGAAACGGGCACGGGGGCTTCGAAAAGATTGTCGAAGAGAAAGACGCCACCGCCGAAGAAAAGAAAGTTCAGGAGATTAATACCGGTTGCTACGCCTTCGATTCGCAAGGATTGCTCGCGTCACTCGATAAGATTCGCCCTAACAACAGCCAGGCCGAGTATTACCTGACCGATTGCCCTCGCGTGCTAAAAGACGAAGGGCGAACGATCGTGGCTCTGGAAGCGTTCGATATGGTCGAAGCATTGGGTGTGAATACGCGAGAACAACTGGCTCAAGTGACCCGTACGTTACTTCAGGCGGCGATGTCGCGCTGGATGGTGAATGGAACGACAATTGTCGTTCCCGAACAGACGTTTATTGATCCTCAGGTGCAGATCGGGGCCGACACGATCATCGAGCCTTTCACGCATATCAGCGGGGCAGTGGTGATCGGGGACAATTGTCATATCGGACCTCATGCGGTTCTGACCGGGCCGCTGAACATTCCTTCGGGAACGACGGTTGGTCCGTTCCAGAAACTGGGCGGTCATTGAACGTATACGGGTGGACGAAAAACGACGGTTTGCCGCAAAGATGCGACAACGGGTGCCACTGTTACGGAGTCTCTGGAGAAGCAGTCTCTTCCGCCTTATTTCTTCGGGCCTGAAACTTGACTCATTGAGTCAAGTTTCAGGATTTCTGCAAAAGTAGCCATCATCGCTCCGCGTGATGAGCATGCGTCGGAAACGATTCAAACGTTGCCGACGCGTTGTGAAAGATATACCGCTTGAATTTCTGATTTGAGAACGTACGGATTGTCATTTGGCAGGTTCTCGAACAATGCTCATCACGCGGCAATGCTATCAGTTCTTGTAGCGGAGACTTCCAGCCTCCGTCCCTCTTTCTGCGGCTGGAAGCCGCAGCTACGCCTTATGACTCGCCGTATTCGAGCGACAAAAGCCGTCAACCTCGGCGCGATGATGGCTACTTTGGTTCGAGACGAAGCCCTTACCGAAGAATCCAAAACCGTGGCACCCCGAGTTCCATCAGGTTTCCTGTGCTAATGGCACCGGCAAACACCAATACCATTGCCCGTTTTTCTTGTTTTCCTTTTGCGATAGACCACCTAATAGCAAAAATGCCCGGCGAACCGTTGCTCGGCTCATTCCGTTTTGACGTGCATCTTTGAGAACCGTTGTCACCGGAACCGCTTTGATTTTTAACCGCCTTTTCAACCACTTTGTTACCCGAGCGAGTTCAACATGAAATTCCTGCCAGTATTCATCTGCCGAGATATTTGAGAGCGCAATCGCCGTTTTCGAAGTGGGACTTCGCCTGGTCGGTGCCGATTTTTGCGAATCGAGCTGAATGATCGTCCGTTGCTGCAATCCCATCTGAAATCCCCATTTACAATCAGGTGTCGGTTAAAGACTGCTCTCCGACGCGCCGTTCGTCGGTGAGCCACACCGTATTCCCCTGTGCGATATGTTTTCAATAACAAATGTATAATAAATATGTCGCACGTCAAGATGGCGGCGAAGTGATTCTCGTGTCAATCCGCGATATGCTTTCGGCGGAAAACATCTCAAATCTTAGAAAGTTGCGACATCGTTCGTTTCGAGTTGGCACATGCAAGAAGACCAGTTGCAGCGAGTCCGCGAATATCTGGACGACTACGAAATCCGCGAGCGTGAGCAGCGGCAGGTGCTGCGGCGCGAGGTTCTGACGATTGCGGAACGAGACGCTGCCATTTCGGCTGCCGTTCGAGCGGCGATATTGGGTTCTGTTCCGTCGATTGCGTGGTCTATTTTCGCAAGTTTCCGTTCGAGCTGGCCAGCAGGTTTCGCTGTGCTTTTTGCGCCCCTCTGTTTCGTTGTCCCGTTCGTGATTGTCGCTGCCGGGGCAGGAGTGGTTGGTGGTCTTTTTGCCCACTGGTGGTTCGCGGAATCAACGATCTCTGTCCGAAGTGCCGCCATTGCGACCGCCTTACTGTCGGATGCGGTTTTGCTGTTCTGGGTTGTGATGCTGTCGATGTGAGGACGTGCGGAACTGATCCGACTTTTCCGATTCGCACCAAGAAAATCGGCTTTTCCCCCATGAGAACTTCCAGGCAATGTGCTTGAACTTTCTGGTGAACCTCGTACAAACGTAGATTGTCTGCTAAGCTACCTGCAATACAGAACGTACGATTGTGTTCAGAATCATCCCGACTTCGGGGTGAACCGTCCGCAGTTTGATAAAATGCCTTGCGAGTTTTGATTCGATCCCTGGAGTTTGCTATTTCCGCCGCCGTCGCCACCCCCACTTCCAAGAACCGATTGCAGCGCAGTTTGGAAGACGCCTGCCACATTGCCAAACTGTGCGAAGAATATCGCGGTAAGGATACTGTCGTCCTCGATCTGACCGGCATCACGGCGATCATGGACTTTTTCGTGATCACGACCGGTACCAGCACCCGGCAGATGCATGCGCTGTCGGACGAAGTCCGCGTGCAAATGAAAGCACGCGGTCACAAGCCTCCGGCGACCGAAGGGTATGAACAGAGTTCATGGATTCTGCAGGACTGGGGCGACATTGTGTTGCACTCGTTCCTTCCCGAAGCCCGCGAACTTTACGATCTCGAAGGACTTTGGGCCGATGCCAAACGAGTCGACTGGCGCGCGATTGTCGGCCCTGCCAAAACTGTTTGAGCCCAAGTCGTGAACCACGTCCGTTCGATTTTCCCCTGAAAATCGTTGACAAGGCTGTGTGCAGGAGTCCGCTTGATGACCGTTCGAACCCCCTTTCGTATCGGGTTAACTCGGGATTTTCTGAAGCCCGATGGAACGATTGGGTTTGGTGATATTAGTCTGGAACTGATCGACGCTGCGCCAAATGCCGTCTGGGAGTTTTTGCCAGAGAATCGTCCTGTGCTGGGGGCTGATCAGATTGCGGGCTATGACGGCCTGCTGGTCCTCGCCTCGAAAGTCACGGCAGAAACCCTTTCGCAAACAGATCGCTTATCGATCATCGCTCGATTTGGTGTTGGCTACGACAACGTGGATGTGCAGGCCTGTACCGAGGCCGGTG
>JBAXBD010000618.1:0-4111 GCA_037142165.1 Schlesneria sp.
GGCAACTTGGGACGGAACGCGTCGGTGACATACCTCTTGTTTAAAGGAATCGACCTTCGATGATTGCTTACGTGACACGATTGCTCTGTGGCATCGGCTTGATCATCGGATCGTCCGGCATGCCGCTGGTTGCAGCGGACAAGCCCAATATCGTTTGCTTTGTCGTTGATGACCTGGGCTTCATGGACGTTCAGCCCAACAACCCCGACTGCTTTTATGATACGCCACATTTGAAACGACTGGCGGAATCGGGATTACGATTCACATCGGGGTATGCGGCCTGTCCGGTCTGCTCGCCGACCCGTGCCAGCCTGATCACCGGAAAGTATCCGCAACGGACGGGTATCACTGACTACATTGGAGCGCCGCAGCCTGATGCGTGGAAACGACCGACAAAACTGTTGCCGGCTCCCTACCGTGATCGACTGTTGCATGAAGAAACGACATTTGCCGAATCGCTAAAAAAGGGAGGTTACGCGACGTTGTTTGCCGGGAAATGGCATCTTGGTCCGGAAGGTTTCTGGCCTGAGACGCAAGGGTTCGATTTCAATCATGGAGGGATCGATCGCGGCGGCCCATACGGTGGCAATAAGTATTTTTCCCCCTATGGAAATCCACGATTGGCGAACGGTCCTGATGGTGAACATTTACCCGATCGTTTGGCGACGGAAACCGCCAAGTTCATCGAATCGCATCATGCAGAGCCGTTTCTGGCATACTTCTGTTTTTACTCCGTCCATACACCGCTGATGGCTCGGGACGATTTGAAATTGAAGTACGAAGAACGGGCAAAAAAACTGGCTGGGACGAATCCCAAATGGGGCAAGGAACGTGAACGTGCGGTTCGGCAGGTTCAGGATCATGCTGTCTATGCAGGCATGGTCGAAGCAATGGATCAGGCAGTGGGGAAGGTCCTCGATACAATTGATCGGCTTGGCCTGACGGATAAAACGGTCGTCATCTTCACATCCGATAACGGCGGTCTGTCGACATCGGAAGGTCATCCAACATCGAATCTGCCATTACGAGCGGGGAAGGGCTGGATGTATGAAGGTGGCATCCGCGTTCCGTGGATCATTCGAGCACCCGGTCTGACAAAACCGGGTCAGGTCTGTGATACGCCAATCATGAGTATGGACCTTTATCCCACGCTCATGGAATTGGCGGGTGTTCCCACCCCAGCGTCTCATTCCGTCGACGGTGTCAGCCTCGTTCGATTGTTAAGTGGTGATGACCTGAAGCCACGTCCTCTGTTCTGGCATTATCCTCATTATGGAAATCAGGGAGGTGCTCCTGGAGGCGCAGTTCGGGATGGAGACTGGAAGCTGATCGAATGGTACGAAGACGGGTCGCTCGAACTTTTTAACCTGAAAACCGATCTGGGCGAAACTACGAATCTGGCAGGCGATATGCCTGACAAGGTTCGGGAACTGCGGGAACAACTGGAGAAGTGGCGGTCGGAAGTCGATGCCGTGATGCCCAGGCCAAACCCGAAGTCTGGCGGTTGACCCGTGTTTGAAACCCCCGATCGAACCTACGGGAAATTATCTCAGGATCGACGAAACACCTTAACAACAAGGGGGCGACACCTCGATGGTCTGTTCGTGCATGCTCGCCTGGTCATGCCTGATTCTGGACTCGTATCTGGTTCAGGATGCCGTCCCAAAGCGAGATTCGTTGTGAGATGGCTTGCGAAGCCGAGACGATTGCTTCGGATTCGCGATTTTTCTGATTATCGCAAAGCGTGGCAAGCAGTCTTTTTGAGAGGGGGCCATGGTCGTTGGCGTCGAGTTCGATGTGCCGACGAAGATAGTGGCCAAATCGTTCGACGGTTACACCATGGTTCGGCAATGATTCGACGAACCTGGAAAACATGTCGGGGATAACATCTTCCCGGCCGTAGAAGAATGCTGCGGCGACTTCGTGGGGCTGACCTTTCATCGCCAGTCGTATTGTGGATTGCACAAAATCCCGCGTCGTGGGAAGTATCTCGGCTTTTTTAAGAGCCTGTTCAATCGGGACCCGGTTTCGAACGTGAGCGATGAATGTTCGAATGGGTCGCGTGTCAGCTTCGACTTCCTCCATGGCGGCAAGATAGAGTTCGAAATGACTCGAAAAGCCGCCACGTCCATCTTCATCACATTCTTCGCCGAGCACGATTTCGTTGATGAAGCGAGCATGGGAAGCGTCGGATGCTGGTGACCAGGGGATGTCGCAACAGGTCGCAATTTGCTGCAATCGCTTGAGCAGCGACATGAAGTCCCACACGGCAAACGCATGCTCACGCATGAAGAGTCGTAGATTTTCGTGCGTCTGGACAGATTCGTACAACGGATGGTTCAGCAATTCTGAGCGGAGACTTTCCAGAACACTTATCTGTTGAGGAGATTCAAACACCAGGAATTCGGATGACATGACAAACTTTCTTATGACAAGCGACCGCGTATGTACACGTGCAAATTGAACCGGGGGGTTATAGGCGTGTCCCACGTTTTTGACCGATCTTTAGGGCAAATTTCATGAAAAAAATGCGCGAAAATCGGAATTGTCACACGAAATTTGACGTTTTGTCTCAGATGGAGCGATCCGGATGTCTTCTTGCTAGAAGCATAACTCGTGAACAGCTAAAGCCATTTTGTCGTTCGTTCCGAGCTCGATTTCATGCCAATAGTTTTGAAACGAGGTTTCCGTGGATATCGGTCAGTCGATAGTTTCGTCCCTGAAATTTGTAGGTCAACTTCAGATGATCGATGCCCAGCAAATGGAGCAGCGTTGCGTGCAGGTCATGAACGTGGACTTTGTCCTCGGTGATGTAGTACCCAATTTCGTCGGTCGCACCAATCGTTTGACCCGTTTTGATCCCGCCACCTGCCATCCACATCGTGAAAGCTTCCACATGATGGTCGCGGCCGATCAAGTCTCGCGGTTCGCCTTGAGGAGTCCGTCCGAATTCGCCACCCCAGATGACGATCGTTTCATCGAGCAGTCCTCGACGTTTGAGATCACGGACCAGTGCTGCGGAGGCTCGATCAACTTCGCGACAGCGTTCATCGAGCGATTTTCCCAGTTCCGTCCCGACGTTTCCGTGATGGTCCCAGTCGGTATGGTAAAGCTGAACGAACCGCACTCCCCGTTCAACCAATCGCCTGGCGAGCAGACAGTTATTGGCAAACGAATGCTTGCCCGGTTCGGCACCATAAAGTTGTAAGGTCTCTGACGTCTCGCCGTGCAGGTCCATTAACTCCGGAGCACTGGTTTGCATGCGATAGGCCATTTCATACGACGCGATTCGTGTCGAGATTTCTGAATCCTGAGTCGACTCGTATCGCAATTGATTCAAGTCATTAACCGCATCGACGAAGTCGCGTTGCTGAAGTGAATTCATGCCCGGTGGGTTCCCCAGGTTCAGGATCGGTTCTTTCCCTGAGCGTAACGGGACGCCTTGAAATTGTGTGGGGAGAAATCCACTTGACCAGAGTGGTGCGCCACCGCGCGGTCCGCGCGGCCCCGACTGAAGCACCATGAAGCCGGGTAGATTTTGTGTTTCGCTGCCGATCCCATACGTCACCCACGATCCCATGCTCGGCCGCCCCATGAACTGTGGCGATCCTGTATTCATGAAAAGCTTGGCGGGGCCATGATTAAAAACGTCTGTCGTCATTGAGCGAACAAGGCAAATGTCGTCAGCGACTGTCGCCAGTTGCGGCAGGCACTCACTGATGACTGCCGCGGAATCTCCATGCGTTCCGAATTTGCGAACGGTCCCCAATAGTTTGGCGTCCGGTTTAATGAAGGCGAACCGTTTTCCTTTGACGTACGATTCGGGAATCACCTGGCCATGCAGTTCTTGCAGCTTTGGCTTTGGATCAAACAGCTCGAGTTGGCTTGGTCCACCTGCCATAAAAAGAAAAATGACCGATTTTGCTTTCGCGGGAACATGAAGGCCCCGGCTTCCTTCGTTGAAACCCGCAGGCTGGAATTCTGCGGATGCGGGTTGATTTCCAGCAAGCAGCCCGCTCAATGCCATGCCACCGAGACCGACCTGGCAGTCACGAAAGAAGTGGCGGCGAGTGATCTCGCGCAACAACTGTTGTTCACGCAAATCGGGTAC
>JBAXBD010000619.1:0-4095 GCA_037142165.1 Schlesneria sp.
AAGGGGGCTCGATCCGACGTTCGACGCTGACGTCGAACGCCTTGAGGAGCTCGAACGCCGCGCGAAAGCCGTCGCGGCGTGTCCCGTACGAATCAACCGCAGCTCCATTTGAATCAGGCGGCCCCAGTAATGAGAACGTACCGGCGACTAAAGACAATAAGAAAACCGCCAATGCGATCAAGATTGCGTTACGAGCCGACAGCATGAACCGGCTCCCCAAGTACACGACACACTTCGTCGCGCGCCCGCTGACACGCGGCGTAGTCGACCTCAGAACAGATTTCGTCTCCGTACCATTTCCTGTCAATCGTCTCGACGAACAACCGCAGAGACTCGTTTAAAGAAGGTCGTCCCTGATAGCGCCGTAACAGTTCCCGATTCGTTGTTCCGGGCCGATGAGATTTTTTCTCGGCACGTTCCAGTCGAAGGAGACTCGCTCGAAACAACAACCGGATCGCCATAACGTAGTCTGCTTTTTCAGCCGCATCGCCCGCGAGACGTTCCACTTCCTCCGGATTGATGCGCCGATGACGTGAATCCAGTCCCGCATCACCAATTCGCTTTGGTCTTCGAATCGCAGTGACGAAAGAGTACACCAGATGACCGATCAGCAGTACGAGGAGTGCTGCCAGTCCCAGGACGATCATCCATCGCAAGAAATCCGGCAGACCCTCCGTAAGCTTAAAAAGCCAGATAAACGGCATCAGAATCCAGCGAATAACCTCTAGCAACAGCAGCAATGACCAACTGTTGTCAGTTTGGCCGCTGTTTATTTGGTAGTCACGCCCGGAAACGATTTCCATCGCTTTTTCGCGTAGCGCCTCGGAAGGAGGAATAGGAATTCGATCCACGCGTTAGAATCCAAAATGGGACGTTTATTGTTTGGGCTATCCACGCAATGGGAGGGTCGAGTTCTCGGCTCGTCCACGAGTCACGCAAAGTGTCATGTGCCGACGGATTCCCATCAACAGAATCAGACTTTAAAATTCAAAGCGATTGTCTCGTAAGCTCGGTGTCGTTTCAAATGCAGCAGAAGATCAATCTTCGACAACCTCGACATCACCTTCGTTGGTCTGATCAACGTTTTCTACTCCGATCGAGTCTGCCAGGACCTGCAGGTCGAAGTTTTCGGCTTTACATCGGCAAGAAAAATAGAATACCACGAATGTCGCGGCGGCAATCAGAGTGACAATTCCCTGAATAAAAGCTGCCGCAAAAATGCGAGTGTGGATCTGCGGAATCACGCCAGCGCCCAAGCTCAGTCCAACGATAATGACCCAAAGCAAAAGCCCGAGTCCGATCGCCGTACCGATGTTTCCCTTCATCAGCGCCTTGCTGCGTGTCAGAGCCGCCGAGCCTGCAATGTTTTCCAAAACAGTGACATGTTGCGAGAGAGAAAACCAGAAGGCAAAGAGGATTCCCGGAATGATCAAAAGAATAAATCCTCCCATGATCGCAAGTCCCGTCAAAATCGTTGTCCCGATTAGAGGCAGCAACCTTTTTAACGCGTGTCCGAAACTGGCACCGATCGTCGTTGGTCGCGAAAGATAGACACTTGCAACGGCAAATATCACTGCGGCGTTGACAAGAATGGAAAGCGGTAGCGCAACGAAAATCGTCAAAACCATTTGAAGGATTAATAGCGGTTGAACATCGCCACCCGCTCTAATTGTTTCTTGCATGTGATTTGTAAGGAATCCAATAATAATCTGCAGGGGGACAATTGTGACCGCCACGATTCCAAACAAAAGGCTGAAATGATTACGGATAAGGCTGAACGCCTGATCGAGGATTCCGCCGAGTCCAAGCTGCTTGATCTGGTATTTCACGTTAAGGCCCTTTAGCTTGTGATGAATCGTAATGCAGCAAAAATTGATTTAACCGTTAGAATCAACGGTCCTTGAAATGCACCAAAGAGTATGCCAACCGCATCGTCGAGAATCCAGACAGAATCCGATAATGATTCGCAGACGAGTCGTCATCGGGGTTCCCAATCGTTAATGGAAATGTGAAAACCCTGGCTGGTAACGATAGTGCTAAGCTGTTCGGAAGTTCGTGTAAGCGCTATGTTGAAAAAGTATTGAACCATAAGACATGAGTAAACACATGAGGTTGATGATTCCTCTAGCGGCGGTGCGGTCGGCATTTCTGCTCATCGCAATCTGGGGCTTTTTCCCATCGCGAGTAACCGCTGATATGCCCGACCGAGTGGAATCGACCACAGTTTCCGCCAAACACGTCAAAGTGTATGCGGAACCAAATCGATTCGGTGGCTGGCCGGCGAACTTTGGGATCTGGTCATGGGGAAACGAGATCCTGGTCGGATTCGCGGCCGGGCACGCGAAGGACAATGGGCCGGGGTTCCATGCCATCGACCACGACAAACCCGAAGAACACTTACTCGCACGCAGCCTTGATGGCGGCGAAAGCTGGAAAATCGAAAATCCAGCCGAACAAGGTGTACTCATTCCTGTTGGGAAAGCTTTGCACGGAATCACTCCACCCGGTTTGAAGGAAAAGCCGTGGGAAGACTGCCCAGGTGGCATCGACTTCAAGCACCCCGATTTCGTGATGACATTTCGCATGCTGGACCATCATGGCGGTCCATCGCGGTTCTCGTATTCGATGGACCGTGGAAAGACCTGGCGAGGCCCCTTCCGACTTAACATCCAGGACTCAAACGGAAATGCCATCGCAGTTGCCGCAAGGACGGATTACATCGTGAATGGTCCTCATGACTGCCTGGCATTCCTGACAGCCGCCAAATCAGATGGTCGAGAAGGTCGACCATTCTGCGCACGGACGACTGACGGAGCGAAGACGTGGAAGTTCGTCGCCTGGATCGGTGATGAACCACAAGGGTATTCGATCATGCCATCGTCAGTTCGAGTTGGGAAAACCGAATTACTATCCATCATCCGATGTCGTCATGAAAACAAGAGTTGGCTGGAAGCATATCGCTCGACTGATGACGGTCAAAATTGGAAGCTCGACACGATACCTGTCAAAGATCTGGGTGAAGGGAATCCCCCCAGCACGATACGTTTATCCGATGGACGCATCTGTCTCGCTTACGGTTATCGATCCGCCCCATTCGATATGCGAGCCGTACTCAGCAAGGATGGAGGAAGGACATGGGGCCCCGAACTGACGTTACGCGCAAACGGCGGAGGTCGCGATATTGGATATCCAGCCAGCGTCCAGCGCCCCGATGGGAAAATCGTCACTATCTATTATTTTCACGACAAACCACAGAGCGACCGCTATATCGCCGCGACGATCTGGAATCCTGATCAACTGACAAAATAAGCCCATTCGTCAGCCTGGAAGGAAAAGGCTCCACGCCAAGCGGCCTTCTGCTTTCGTAGGGTGCGGTCGAGTCTTCGAGCCCCACCAAACCCTCAAAAAAAGTTGGCCAACTTGATCAAGTTCGACTCCCATTATTCCTCCCAGGCGAGCCGGGCAGCGTAAGCTCTCGGACTCTTCGTACTGATTCATTCTGCGGTAATACCGCGCTCAACAAAATTTGATGTCAAAGTTCGCGTGAGTTCGCGCGACTTCACCCGAGTTCGATCTCGTGTGTCTTTCTCTTTTTCGTGTTTTCGTACTTTCGTGTTTTCGTGATTGGTTTACCTCCTCAAATTCGCGGAAAGCCAATTCACCAGGAGGATCACGAAAGAATGAAAGCACAAAAAAATGCAGTCTGCTACGCGAGGCTCCCCCGGCCCGGCGATAGTGACCGACCGAAGGTCTCCTGTCATTCTCGTCACTTCGTTACCTTCCTTACCTTCTGTTCAAAAATCTTCTCTTCCGTTCTGCTGCATTCGTGGTTCCGCGAAATTAGTTCGCGCGAGTTCGCGCGAGTTCGATCATACCTCGTAATTCACAGGCTTTTGGCGAACGTTTCCGTCGTTAGAAAAGTTCACCCGAGTTCGCGCGACTTCACCTGACTTCACCCGAGTTCGATCTCGTGTGTCTTTCTCTTTTTCGTGTTTTCGTACTTTCGTGTTTTCGTGTTTGGTTTACCTCCTCAAATTCGCGGAAAGCCAATTCACCGGAAGGATCACGAAAACACGAAAGAATGAAAGCACGAAA
>JBAXBD010000620.1:0-4079 GCA_037142165.1 Schlesneria sp.
ATTTCTGCGCAAATCGAACTGCATCATCTTTCGAATTTCATCGAGACATTCGACATCGAGAAAGGCCGCTTTGAGAGCTTCGATCATTTCCAAATGGAATGCGTGATTGGACGGTTGCCGTTTTAACAATTCGTTTGCACTGTCAAGTGCGTCTTCAAGTTCACCTTGAGCGGAATAATTCTTCCACAATAGTTGCAAGGCTTCTGGCGTTTCCTGAACATTCCGATCCCGAAGAGATTTGAGTGCGCGATTTGCCAGCTTGAAACGGAAAGTCCGCGAGGCTCTTGAAGCGAACTTTAAAAGCAAATCTGGACGGCACGTTGAAGTCTCGACCTGGCTAAACAGCAAAACCGCATCATCCCAGTCATCGCGTCGGGCGTTGAGCCATGCCAGGGCGAGCGAGATGTCGGATTTCTGTGACGGGTTACGATCCAACTGCTGACGCAAGATCCGCTCCGCCGCTGCCGGATCTTCGTCGGCAGTTTGCAAGATATTATCGAGCGAGTTTGGGCGATTGATCCCGAAGACCCAGGCGACGACACCGAGGCCGCCAAAGATCACGATGCCGATCAGGATTCCGAACGGCAATCGAGATTTTGGCCATCGAGATGAATTCACTTCACTCATCCTCGCTTGCTCCACGGCCTTCAACCAGATGGTGGAATTGGCTGGTCGTGAGGTCATGAAAGACTTCTGCGCGACGACCAGGCCAACAGACTGTGATCGAAACGGGACCGGGAAATTCATCGCAGGGAAAAATGATGCGCGGGTCTGATTGAGAGAAATAGCCTCCTCCTCGCACGACAAACTGCGTCCAGTTTCGTTCTGGAGTATGGCAAATGAGGCGAGCACCGACAGCGTCGCGTTCCCCGTTTCGTGCATGGAGCTGAACACCGATGAAATGGTCGGACGAGCGTCGGTTGCGGAGAATCCGGACCGGTTCATTCATCTGAACGGTGATGATGTCAAAGTCACCATCATTATCCAGATCCGCAACAGCGTTTCCGCGCCCCGAATGTTCTTCATGGAAATACGGGCCACATTGAAGCGAAATTTCCTCGAAATGTTTCCCCTCTCGATTTCGAAAGAGTTGTGGCCGCTGTGCATAAGGCGTTTCGGCAGTCGTATAAATGGGATTTCCGTTCAGGATGAACAAATCTGGCCAATGATCACCATCAAAATCGCAAAACGCAGTCCCAAATCCGGATCTCAACCGAGATGAGGCGGAAAGCCCGGCGGAGATCGTCGAATGCTTCCACATTCCATGGCCGAGATTTCTATAGAGTGCATGATCTTCCTTTTCAAAGTTCGTCACAAAGATGTCAGGCAAGCCATCGCCGTTATAGTCGGCAACGTCAACTCCCATACTCGCTTCAGCCTGACCCCATTCGCCCACCGCGACTCCTGCTTCCATGGCGTTGTCGACCAGTTTCTGATCTTTTCCGCCTAAAAAAAGGTGATTGGGAAGCGCGTCACTGGTCACGTAAAAATCGAGCGAGCCATCAAGATTCAAGTCCGATGCAATCACACCCAGACCGTGAGCGGTTGCCACTAGTCCCAGATGGTCCGACCAATCTTCGAAAGTCCCATGGCCACTGTTGCGAAAGAAACGACTGGTCGTCGGCGGATACGTTGTCGGACCACAGAGATCACGTTCGCGATTTGTTCCCTTTCCGTAACACGGAACATCCGTTTCCAGTTTCCAATTTGTGTAACGTGTCAGGAACAGATCCGGTAACGAATCACCGTTCCAATCTCCAAACGCAGCCGCAGTTCCCCAGCCGCAGTCTGGAAGCAATCGGTCGTCGATGGCTGGCAGGAAGGTACCGTCACCAGAATTCAGAAAAATCCGACTGCGACCGTAAGAGCAGACGAAAACGTCGGGAAATCCATCTGCATTCCAGTCCGTCACAGCGCAGCCTTGTGAGTAATCGATTGGCATTGCCAGTCCGGCTTGCGAAGTGACGGCCAAAAAATTCCAGTCACCGTGATTGCGAAACAGCGCCGGTGGCAGTCCCTGGATCTGAACAGGTGACTCGCGAGAAATCGTACCCCCGCCCGTCACAAAAACATCGACCATCCCGTCGAGGTCATAATCCACAATAGCGACACCGCCGCCAAAACTCTCAATCATCAGGAAGCGTCCTGCATCCCTGCCGTTCTGATTGGCAAAATCAATTCCGCTCTTAGGGGTCAAGTCTTCAAACCAGTCATCTGGCATCGCAGAGACGACGACAGGTTTGGTCATTGGTTTTGCGGCAACGGGCGCGGGTTTAAACAAGGGGTCGGGCGAATCCGTGCGCGATTGCTGGTTTGGCGATTTGAAATCGGAATGGCATCCCGTGATAAAAAACACCAGGCCAATCACCATGCTTAAGGTGGTGGATTTCCTGCAACGATGCCGCTCAAGTCGCATTTCGGACTCATGTTAATTGCTGAAATTGAACAGTGGATCGATATTTTCGGGTACAAGGTCGAAACACGTGTCGTGGTATCGAAAAACGACATCCGAATGGATCAATGGCTGCATTGTGGCTAATGTTACCGGTGGTTGAGAGGGTGTTTCAAGCGATTTCCGAAACCAGCGACGATTCTACGTCGACGTGGAAGTAATCGGGGCAAATTCAATTCCGGGCTGGTGTCAGCGCACTGGTCGTGACTTTGAGATATGCTTCGATTGCTGCTTGACGCCAGGAGCTCATCCCCCGATTAGACCTTGGGAAAAAACGTAACCTTTGTTTAAGTTTGGTCAACTTAACCATATGCCTACAAATTCACACCGATTTCGCGAGATTTTGATTGCTCCGCTTCTGTTAGCGGTGCTGGCGGTGCCGGTGTCGGCTCAGAATGAATGGGAAGTCAGCCCCGAAGGCGAACTTGCTTTAGAGCGGGGGTTGGCATGGCTGGCAAAAACCCAGGGAGCGCAGGGAAACTGGGAATCCAACGATTTGGGGCTTGTCGGATTGGGGGCTCTCGCATTTCTTTCGGCAGGTCATATGCCGGGCCGGGGCAAGTATGGAGACAACGTTGACAGGGCGCTGAAATATGTCGTCAAAAACGCCAAACCATCCGGCCTGTTGAACATCGCGGATGCTCAACGAGACCTCTACAATCACGGACTTGCAGCGTTCGTTCTGGGTCAGGCGTATGGGATGACTGACGATCCGCAGATTGGAAAAACACTCGAAAGGTCGCTCAAGCTGATCGCCAATACGCAATGCGACGACGGGGGTTGGGACTATCGGGCAAAACGTCAGCCGCATGGACACGACCTCAGTCTGTCGGTGATGCAGGCCAAAGCACTACGTAGTGCTGTGGATAGCGGGTTCGAGGTTCGCAATGACGTTATTAAGCTGGCGATTCAGAGCGTTCGAGATCATTACAAGGCTGAAAACGGTGCTCGCGGATTGGAAGATCGTGCAAAGGACGGGCCAGGCCAATTTACCTACGACGGCAATCGTGCAACGGTTGCGATGTCGGCTTGCGGCGTGGTCTGCTTGCAGGAATTCGGTCAATACGATGACTGGCGGATTTCGAAGAATCTCGATTATATCTCGAAAGAATTGTCGCGAATTTCACCCGTGAAAGGTAACGGCGAAGTACCGTTCGATGCGTATACGCTTTATTACGTCGGTCAAGCGTTATATCAATCAGGTGGCAGCAGTTGGCGGACGAATTATCCGGTCTTGCGAGACCACTTGATCGCCTCACAAGTTCGCAAGCCCGAGAATCCGGCCGAAGATGGTTCGTGGCGAGACACTCGCTGGGTTCATGGAAAGCAGGGGCAACTCTATGGTACTTCCGTCGGGTGTTTCATCCTGGCGATTCCGAACAGGTACTTGCCCATACTTCAAGAAGGAAAGATCGAAGGATTGCGTGAAAAGTTAGGTGGAGAAAAACCCAAATAAGTCTG
Source organism: Schlesneria sp. (assembly GCA_037142165.1). Lineage (GTDB taxonomy): Bacteria > Planctomycetota > Planctomycetia > Planctomycetales > Planctomycetaceae > Schlesneria. The sequence continues at coordinate 3,914 of JBAXBD010000620.1, forward strand.
CTTTCCGGCGAGATTTATTATTATTGATTGACGAATTCGAAATCCAAGGGCTAATGCCAGCGGGCTCGCGATTGTAACGGTTGTTATTCCCTGAAGAGTTTTCATGCTTAGTTTCGACGCGAGTTCATTTGCCATCGCCGGAGCCATTGCGACCGCAGGACCGCTC
>JBAXBD010000621.1:0-4076 GCA_037142165.1 Schlesneria sp.
TTACCATTCGCCACCATGTCCGAGATCGCAGCACAGGCGAATCGATCCTTGTACGAACCAGTCGGATTCGTGAACTCCAGTTTGAAGAAAAGGTTCTTCAGGCCGACACTCGGTCCCAAACGTCGAGACCGCACCAGCGGAGTCCCCCCTTCGCCGAGCGTCAGTCGCGCCGAGGGCGGGATCGGATCAATCCATTCCGCAAACCGCCAAATTCCTTGATTCATTTCGGCTTCCCATTGTTCTCGATCACATCCGGCACGACAAATCGATTCGCAAGCGCTCGCGGCAATTCGAGGTTATACACAACTCCGGCGACTGATTCCTGTCACCATGAACGATCGACAAGCGACATGATCCGATCGGTTCAGACGCCAGCGGAACCGCGCTATCAGTCACTTGATGAACAGGGCCGAAGGGACAGCGATCGCCGAAGAAATGGGGCTGACAGGACGTGTGGGACCTCTGAATTTTGTCCCATCGGTCCGATTCGTCCCATAAGTCCCGTGAAGAACGGCACCTGCGGAAAAGCGAATGGCCAACGGAATTGTCGTCGCCTCTGCCGCTCTCTTTGTTAAGAAACTGCTTAAACCGGTGACCATCGCTTGATTTCGGTCTGGGAGTACGACAAGAATAGCCTGCCCGTACAAAATCTCGGTATCTGTCGTCGGTCGACCGAGCGGAACGTCGTCACGTCTGCGGTCGATCGACTGTTCACGAATTGCCTTTTCATTTCAGGGAATCTACGAGTTATGAAATTTCTTGCAGGCCACACGGTCGGTATCGATTTGGGAACAACATACTCGGCGATTGCACAGCTCACTAAAGACGGCAAGCCCGTTTCCCTGTTGAACGCAGACGGACGAAATATCACTCCGTCTGTTGTACTCCTGGGTGCAGATGGACAGGTTGTTGTCGGTCCGACCTTCGAAAGAATTTCGCAAGAATCGCCGGATCATATTGTTGAAGCGATCAAGCGACAGATGGGTAACAAGGACTTCTTCGTTGTCTATCAAAACAAGAAACTCACCGCAGAATTCCTTTCGGCGCTGATTTTGAAAAAGCTGAAGCAGGATGCCGAAAAGCAGATTGGACCGATCGCCAACGCCGTGATCACGGTCCCTTACTACTTTAACGACGTTAGGCGTAAAGCCACACAAGATGCTGGCCGAATTGCCGGATTGAACGTCGTCGACATTATCAACGAACCAACCGCAGCGACCCTGGCGTACGCCTGGATGAAGGGCGAACTGGGACGATCGGATTTGAAGCAGGAATCAAAAACGATTCTCGTTTACGACCTTGGGGGTGGAACGTTCGACGTGACCGTTGTGCGGTACACGCCAACGCAGTTCAAAGTGCTGGCGACAGACGGTGACGTCATGCTGGGTGGTATCGACTGGACGAAGCGAATTACCGACCACGTTGCCGAGCAGTTCTTCCGCAAGTTTAACGATGACCCTCGTACCGACGCGGAAGCGATGCGCAACTTTACGGTGGAATGTGAAGACGCCAAGCGCGCCCTCAGTAAACAGACTCAAGTACCGCTTTCGGTTTACTTCCATGGAAAAACGTTGACGTTGCAATTCACTCGAAAAGATTTCGAGCGAATGACGTCCGACTTGCTGCAACGGACGCGGGATACAACGGAACTGGTGCTTCAACAGGCCGGGGTCCAACCAGGCGTTCTCGACGAAGTCGTTCTGGTCGGTGGATCGACCTATATGCCTGCAGTGGAATCGATGTTGACAGAAATCTGTCAACGAACACCGTCGCGTGAACTTCGTCCGGAAGAAGCGGTAGCACAAGGGGCCGCGATCCACGCCGCCATTCTGGAAGCTCGCGAGAGCCGCGGTATCGAAGGTCTCAGCGAACTCGTCACCGCTCGACTTCGGTCGGTGCAGACGAGCGATGTCAATTCGCACTCGCTGGGTGTCAAGGTTTCGAGCCCCGAGGATCGGACTCGCAAGATCAACCATATCATGATCCCGCGAAACTCGCCGATTCCTTACAATATCAGCCAGAAATTCGTGACGAATTCTGCCAACCAGAAGACGATTCACGTCTATATTCTCGAAGGTGATGCAACCGATCCAGATGCTTGCACGCAGATCGGTGATTTCCAGATCGTCGGGTTGCCCGCCAACTTGCCAGCGGGTTCTCCGGTTGAAGTCACTTACAGTTACGATGCAAACGGGCGTATCAGCGCTGTTGCGAAAGAATTGACGGGAAATCGAGTCGCTACGACCGAAATCGTTCGCGCTTCGGGATTGTCCGATCAGGGTGTCAACAACTTTGAGTTGCTCGCCAAGGACTATCAAGTCGAGTAGCACCTGAAACAGGAGGTTTTCCCGGTGGCAATCGACGTTTACAAAGAGTGGCTGGGTATCCCGGAAGATCAGCGTCCGCCGAATCATTATCAACTTCTACGTCTCGTTCAGTTCGAGGACGATGTTGATAAGATTCGGAAGTACTACAAGAAGTTGAATACTCACGTGCGCAAATTTGCGTCCGGGACGTATTCCAACGAGTCACAGACGTTGCTCAACGAGCTCGCCAAAGCGATGTTGTGTCTCACGGACGAAGAGTTAAAGCAGGATTACGATCGAAGCCTGGGTCGCGTGATCGACGACCGGGACGAATCTGGTCGGCGGCCAATGACGTCGTACCTTCAGGATGAGAAGGTGATTACGTCGGAGCAGGCAAAAGAGGCGAAAGCTCATGCTGATCGGACAGGCCTGTCTGTTCGTGACGCGATTGTGCAGCTTAAGTATGTGGATCAGGAGGTCGCAGCAAGGGCGTACGCCAACGAACTCGGTCGATCCTATGTTGATCTGGCGGATATCGTTCCTGAAAACGACGCGCTGGACATGTTGCCGAAAAACGTTGTGCGGCGCCACAACTGTCTTCCATTGTTTGTTGATGAAAATGCGGTTGTTGTTGCCTGTGCCGATGAACCCGATTCTGAACTGGAAGACGAGGTTCGTCTCAGGTTTCACAAGCCGATTCGTCCGGTGATTGCTTCAGGTAAATCGATCAATCAAGCGATCGCTGCCAATTACGCCGAGGGGATGAGGAAAGAAGTTTCTGCCCCAGCAAAAGGGACCAGCAAAGCCGGGGGCAAAAAAGCCAGTAAGGAACAAAAAGCGGAACCGGTTGCCAAGCTCAGCGACGCTGAGAAGGCTCAGCGAAGACAACTCGGTATGATCTTCATGTGCTGGGCATTCGCGATCCCGGTGGCACTGGATAACCTCGTCTTGTGGGACATGGTTTATCGGAAATTCATGCCACGAGTCTTCCAGTATTTTCCCTATTTCACGACCATCTTGATCGGCATTCCGTTGTTGATCCTGTTCTACAATACGCACGTCAAAGAAAAGAAATGACTTGTGCCACTGCTTGACCGTACCCGGTCAAGCAGTGCTCTTTGGTGACGCGTCCATTGGCGAAAAAAACTGCGTCGAAGAAGACTCCGAGTCAGTGGCAAGTCAGGTCGACACTGTCTTAAAACGTCCTTCACGGCGTTGCCGGATTGGGCCTGTGGATCGGCCAATCCCAGTGTGCGATCCGACACTCTGGTCGACGGACCATGGCCGCTGCCGCATGATTTACACCGACCTTTAATGATGCCGTAGTCCAATGCATCGGCTCATCTGGTTGATCATCGACGTGGCAAAGTGATGCCGGTTGATCGGAATCGACGGCCACACGGAAACTGGACAAAGAAAGCGACAACCCGTCTCCTTTAGCTTTGATGTAGGCTTCTTTACAGGTCCAGCAGCGATAGAACCCCTCTAACTGCTTTTCCGGCCGAAGGCTCTTCAATTCGGCTGTTTCAAGCGGCGCAAAATATCGTTCGGCAAGCTGCAAGAATTTGACGGATGGACAGAATTCTTCAACATCAATTCCAATGGGTGCCCCGACGGCAATCGCGATAAGTCCGATTGATCCGGAATGTGACACGTTAAATTCGATTTGCGGAACAGACGAGTTTATCTCTTGAAACACGAGCTCGGGTTTGCCGCGACTCCCATATTGAAATGAGATTGCCTGGGGTGCCACGCCGCACAACGTTCCTA
>JBAXBD010000622.1:0-4075 GCA_037142165.1 Schlesneria sp.
AAACAGGCTTATCATACGCCTCAACAAGAAAATTTCCGAAAAGCAAATATTGGCAGAAAAAACTGGAGCGGTCGCGGTTGATATGGAAACTTACGCGATTGCGGCGTTGTGTCGTGAACGGAAAGAGCGGTTCCTGGCCGTTCGCGCCGTCAGTGACGATCTCTCTGCCGACCTGCCTGATGAAGTACTGAGTCTCGTCGGTGAAACAGGGTCGGTTCGAGTTGGAGCTGTTATTGGAGCTCTCTGGAAACGACCAGGCAGTTATAAGGATATGTGGCGTTTGCGTGAAAATGCGATGCTTTGCGCCGAAAGGCTGGCAAAGTTTCTGGACGGGGTCGTCCGTCAATTGCACGAGTCCAAGTGATGTGAAGCCACTTTCCGAGCCCCACTGGCGCGGATCTTCGCTCGCGAAGTGATCTTGCTCTGCACTACCGGTGATGAAACGAAAAGCCACGAGCGGCACAAATCTACAGGCAGTGGTACAAACCCCAACAGGCGGTCAACGACGAACCAGCATCGGTTCACGGTTCGCAGGTTTCACTTCCAGAATTTCGCGATAAACCGCAACGGTTTTCGAAACCATCTGGTCCACGCTGAAGTCGCGTGCAACTTCAACCCGGGCAGCGCGACCCATTTCTCGAGCTTTAGCCGGGTCATCGAGGAGTTCCAGAATGCGATTGGCTAATGAATCGCTATCAGACGGAGGAATCAGCAGTCCGGTCTCTCCATCTCGCACAACCTGATCAATGCCGCCGACGCGAGAAGCAATAACGGGACGCCCTTTCGACATCGCTTCGAGCATGATCGTGCCAATCCCCTGTTGCAGCGACGGAAGGCAGAATATGTCCGTGGCAGATAACGCGTCACCGAACTCGAGTAAATTAGGACTGAATGTCATGTGCGAATCGATCTTGAGTTCCCGAGCGAGTCGCCGCAAATTCGATTCTTCGGGACCGGCTCCAGCAATCACAAATTCCACATCACGTCCCGTTGCCAGGACTCGAGCTGCCGCACCCAGGAAAAAGGGAAATCCTTTGACCGCTTCTAGCGGGCCCGCCGTTCCAACAACGGGAACACGGTTCGCCTTTAAGACGCTGGTTTCATCGATCTCGTCATTCCTATTGACACCGCTATGAATGACGGAAATGAGGTGGTCCGGTAGTCCTGCCCGCTTTTTCAAATCTGATTTTACGGAATCGCTTACTGCAATGATCCGCTGGCACCAGCGGCGATCGATGATAAATCGCTCGGAAGGCTGAAGGTAATCATGTACGGTTAACACAAACGGTCGCTGCAGTTCACGAGCCAGCCAGGTTCCCTGTTGGGCCACGTTTCGTGACTGAATGTGAATCAGGTCGGGCGGGTCAAGCTGGAGCTGCCGAAGCATCATTCGCACGACAACGCAGCCCCAAAGCGGCAATTGAAGGTGAGAAAATTCCCTGATTTGAAGTTCTCGTCGTCGCTCTGGCTCAACTCGCCGTGCATCAGGGCAGACAACGACGCTTCGCATCCCCTGCGATGGCAATTGTTCGGCGAGACGTAACGAGTACGAACAGCTGCCGCGAACGGTAAATCGTCCCGCGAACAGCAGGATCGAAGGCTCAATTTCAGACATGTCTCTTGGCCTTCGGTCGTTGCAGAATCTCGTTGAGCAGGATCGCCTGCCGAATACCGTTCGGGTCGCGTAGAACCTTAATCAGTGGATGCACTGCTTGGTCCTGGACTGGTTTCGCCGCCGCGATCCGGTTACCAAGATCATGTTGGACAGCGGCTGTAATTTCCTGCTGAACCACCGCGTCAACTCTGTTTCCCATCTGGTGCGAACGAACTTCATTACCAAGATTCGACGATGCCAGATGCATATCCGCAACTCGGCTTGCTTGCTTTGCCGCCGGTTTTGGCGATTGCGATCCAGGTCGCGCTTGGTTTGCTCTCGCTGTATTCGTTCGCGCAGTATTCGTTGAACGTTCTTGCTGTGGTCTGGGAGGTCTTGGTGCCTGTCCCTGTTGTTCGCGTCCTGTCGGCTTTTTCTTGCTACCGGAAATCTGTTCCAGCAAGACCTCAATCTCGCTGCGAGCGGATGGTGGTTTTGGGTTTTGTTGTTTTCCGCGCGGAACTCCGTCAGGGGTGTTTCCCTGCACGATGTTGATAAACCAGCTGATCACCGAAATGACTAAAACACATAGCCCGATGATTTGAGAGATGTCTGGGACGGCACCGAGTACTGGAGAAAACATAATGCGACCTCAAAGCTTTTAAGAGACGTAATCGCCTCTGGTTGCAACGTTATTTCGAGATGCTCGTTCCTGCGATCGTGTTTCTCATCTGGGTATCCGCTTGAACGTTCTTCAAGTCATAATAGTCGATCAGACCGAGTGTTCCTTTGCGAAAACCTTCTGCAATGGCGACGGGAACTTCAGCCTCGGCTAACACAACCTTAGCCCGATTTTCCTGAACATGAGCAACCATCTCCTGTTCTCGTGCCGTGAAATCGGCCCGACGCTGTTCCGCTTTTGCCTGTGCGACACGCATGTCAGCCTCGGCCTGATCCGCCGACAGCCGAGCTCCGATGTTCTCACCAACATCAATATCTGCGATATCAATCGAGACAATCTCGAATGCGGTCTGTGCTTCCAATCCTTGATTGAGCACCGTTTGCGAGATCATCTCGGGATTTTCCAGCACCAGTTTATATGATTTTGTGGAACCAATCGCTTGCACAATCCCCTGTCCAACGCGCGCGACAATTGTTTCCTCTGTGGCTCCACCAATCAATTGGTGGATGTTCGTGCGCACGGTCACTCGGGCACGAGCCTTCAATAGAATGCCGTCTCCCGCGACAGCGTCTAAGGTCATCTGCCCTTTACGAGTATCAGGGCAGTCGATGACTTTTGGATACACGCTGGTCCGGACCGCTTCCAGAATATCACGACCCGCCAGGTCAATCGCTTGAGCCGTCTGCCAGTCGAGATCGATATTGGCCTTCTTCGCCGCGACGAGAGCTCGAATTACATTCGGAACGTTTCCACCCGCCAGGTAATGAGATTCCAGGTCTCGCGTACTGATCTGATAGACCTCGGTCAGCCCCGCCTGGACGGCGATGATCTTGGCTCGAACAATGATCGCAGGGTTGACCTTTCGGATGGTCATCATCACCAGATGCGGCAATGAAATATCGGCTCCCGTCATCCAGCATTGGATATATAAGCTGATGAAACGTGCGAAGACTGCGAAGAAGATCAGCGCCAGGATGACGATAACCGCAATAATCGCGACCATCACCAGCGGATTCATTTGTGCCAACACGAAAGAGTGCATCTGTGTGACATCCCTTGATGTATGTTTCGACCTTCGTACTCTGTGATCTGCGAATTCGATAGCCTAAATCAAAACCTGCTGGGATTGTCCCTTTTTGTTACAGCCTTCAGAACAAACTGAGATTTACCTCTTTGTTTGATGGGCTCTTCACAAGACGATGTCCCATCACGTTTCTAACTCGAAGGATACTCAAAGTCGAGCCCCGTTGGTTCCTCAGTCGTTTGATCAGCAAAGCTGGGAGGTGCATTTCCCGGTCTGACCACAACCTGACTGCCTCGAACATTAACAATCTCAACCGATACTCCCGATTCGATCATCAGGCCCTCGGAGACCGCATGTAAGCGCATCCCATCAACTTCCACCAGCCCCCCCGGGAGTAAATTGGTCCTTGCGACTCCAAATCGCCCAACCATCTTTTCAAGGCGTCGAGATTCTTCCAGATAAGGTAGCACGTTTTCGGCTTCAGGAGCTTCAAGCAAAACTTTTTTGCCAAAAGGAGTTCGCGGAAGCATGTAAAAACCTGTCCCAATCACGGTCGGGACAAGTAACAACAGCATCAAACAGAATGCGCCAAATAGATTGGGATGTGAAACACCCCAGGCGCGATACGCAAAAATGATCGAAACCAACAGACTGAGAAATGTCACCACCCCCAGTAATCCCCCGGAGGGAATGAAGATTTCTGCAATGAGAATAGCCAAACCGACGATCAGTAAAACGACGGCGAAGACGGCATTCGAATCCATAGGTCCAATGG
>JBAXBD010000623.1:0-4074 GCA_037142165.1 Schlesneria sp.
GATTTAGAGGGTAGATTCTAATGGCAAACTCAAGAAAGAAAAGATATCAAAAGAAAATCAAATTAAGCAAAGCAAATAGAAGAACTAAGTGGGCTCCTGTTTGGGTTGTTTTAAAGAAAATGGGAAAAGGAAAGATATACTACAGCAGTGTTTTTCGATAAAGCAACAACAACGGAAATCGATTGGGTCGGAGAAGACTCCGATGCCGTGGCATCTCGGATCAATACCGCTTTGAAAAACCGGTCACGGGACGTTCAGTTCACTTTTCGCATCCTGACCTGTTTCTTTCGCCTGCATCTCAATCGTGACTTCGGAAATTGGCTTGAAGTCACTACGTGGCGACTGATCGTCTTTTCTTTCACGGATCATCTTTGCCGACCAGCGAGCAACACCGAATGCAATGTCTTTACTTTTCCAGATCGTCGATTCTTGTACCGTTCGGCTATTTGGCCTTTCAATTTTGATTTCTCCCTTCAGTTGCGTGGCCTTAATCGCACCGACGCCAACCTCGGCATCAACATCCTCCCCGACAACCTTCAACTCGCGATAGTAGCCAACGAGAATCCCCAAGGGATAGAGTTGCAATGCTGGTTCAGTCAATGCTTTAGGATCAGCCTTGCCAACCTTCCGAAATCCTTTGACCAGTGGCAAGAAGCTGATCGGAACCCCGTCCAAGTCAACGTGACTTGCAATGACAGCGGTTTCTGGAATCAGGACCTTGTAGATTTCCAGACCTGTCAGGCCCGTATCAACTTTGCCGTCACGCTCACGCCCGCGTTCGATTTTGATTTCGATCCACCGGCAAGGAACTGTCTCGCCAAGATATTTTGCCGATTCTTCACCGACAGACTTGATCGTCACGTGCTCAATCCACGGGTCAAGTTCGACCTTGCCAGCGGCTGTTTCCGGTCGAATTTCGACTTGAGAATATGTCCCCTCGAACCGTACCCAGGTTCCGTCGGCGGGCAGTTGGGTGACAATCCCCTGGCCCCAGCAGATATTCCCCAGCATGCAGGCAATGCCCGCAACCGCAGTAGCGAGCCACCGCAGGCAGTTCGTCAGGCGTTTCCGCTCCATGAACCCGAGGAACTTTGGTGCCAGTTCGACCGTCAAGTTCCTCAAGAGAAGTCCCTGCATGAAACGAACCCTTTCTATTTCCATAAAATGAGACGGAATCACAATCAGTTTGGCATAGACTAGAAGGGCTGACAAGGCTGATTTTGAATTGTCGCATCTGACAAGCCCCCTTTGGTGACAACAATTTACGACTTTACCGGGGATCTTTTAATAATCGATAGCTCGCCGACAATCCTTGATCGAGTGTCTCAGACAGACTTAATCGCCAACCCACGTCAAATTTGTGCTTGCAAATTCAGCAGCTTTCTCCCAACGAACAGGCAAATTTGAAAACGGAACGTTCCTGTCGGCTGGCGGCGATCGATTTTTTCAAAACTATTCGACACCGAATTAACGCAGAGGATCGTCGTTTTCCTCGAAAAATCGAGATTGGTTCGCATTCGAGGTTCCGACCGTCAAATTGTCATTTTGACAACTCAGAATTCCGCAGCAGGACGGTCTTGACGTGTCCTAACTTACGTCTATTCTTCACTATGGCGGTTTTTAAGAAACTGCTGAAACTTTTGGCACGCTTGGTGCATCTAAAGTGATCGCCATGTTGGCGAGAAACTTGCTGCAATGTGTTTGGTCTTCTACCCCATGGGAGGGAGGCTGCGATGACTACTGAAGACGCTGGATCTGAGAAGGTTTTGAATCCGCAACTTATCGTTCGACGGCTGGCTGCTGCCGAGGGATACCTTGAGTTAGGTTTGCCGAATTACGCGATAGCCGAGTTGAACAGTGTGCCAGATGCTGGCCCTTTCGCTCCGATTGCCGAGCTGTTTCGTGGTGAAGCGTTACAGGCTCAAGAAAAATATGCCGATGCGATTGAGCCACTCAATCGGGCAGCACAAATGTTCCCGGCTCCGTTCAACCAGAGAGCTCTACTTGCACTCAGCAACTGTTACCGGCACGACGGACAAATCAAACTAGCCGATGAGACGGCAGCTGCGCTCCAAATGCCTGACGACGTCGAACCTGGTGCAAAGCTGGTAATTCTACCGATTTTCCATATTTCCAAATCAGCTGCTCGTCGGATTTCTGAAGACCAGAACTGATCGAACTTTGGAAAATTGCTTTGAAAATCAAAAAAACCGCCTGGCAGTGATCTGCCAGGCGGTTTTGGTTTTTGACTCGATCGGGATCTCTGGCGCGAATTCCCTGATGTAACCCGCAGTCATCGGCCTTCAGTCGAACTCATCAAGCGTGGCCCCTGACCCGATTTCCCGCAATGCCCCAACGAGACACGACGCCTCGGGTGACGACACATTCCTGCCGCACCATTCCCGCTTCTCTGCCAGGCGCCATTAAACGATCATAAGCTAGTCTGGCAAAGCTGCCAAATCGGCTTTTCGTCGAGTAGCAAGTTGGTCAAGGACTGTCTTTACGGCATCGCCGATTGTCACCCGTTCTGAATCAGCCGATGTTCGCCACTTCAATTCGACGATTCCCTCTTTCAAACCTTTGCCGCCGTAATTGACCCGTAGCGGGATTCCGATCAAGTCAGCGTCTTTAAATTTGACCCCGGGACGAAGGTCACGATCGTCGAGCAGGGCATCGACTCCGGCCGCCTTAAGTTCCCCATAGAATTTTTCGGCCGCTGCCATGGTTTCAGGCTCATTCGCCCCGATGACGCTGACGATGACTTCGTACGGAGCGATCGACAGTGGCCAGATTAAACCTTGCTCATCATGCTTCGTTTCAGCCAACCCCGCCAGAATTCGGTTCACACCGATCCCATAGCAACCCATGATAATCGGCTGGCGATTTTCGGTTTCGTCGTCATAGAGCGCATCCATTGATACACTGTATTTCGTCCCCAGTTTGAAGACGTGACCGACTTCGATTCCGTGGACCAGTTCCAGTGTCCCTTCACCGCGTGGGCTTGGGTCACCTGCGGCGGCATTGCGAAGATCGAACGTCGTGGTCAATTCATAGTCTCGCCCGACGTTCACGTTCGCGAGATGATAATCCCCTTCATTTGCCCCGGTGATGGCGTTTACAACCAGTGGGACGTCATGATCGGCAATCACAGGGCATTTGATTCCAACCGGCCCGGCGAACCCGACAGGTGCACCAGTGACTTGCAGGATTACGGCAGGATCAGCCATTTCCAAACTTTTCACAGCCAGTGCCCGGCGGATCTTGCCTTCATTGGCCTCGTGGTCACCTCGTAAGAGGACCGCGACCGGTTTTCCATCAGCAACGTAAATCAGCGTTTTTACCAGCTTTTCGGGTTTACACTTCAGCAGCTTGCAGACGGTTTCAATGCTGCCGACGTTGGGTGTATGCAACTTTGCGATCGGCTTTGCATCTGCGGAAGTCGCGATCACAGGCGGCGTGCGACCGGTTTCGGCTCGCTCGAGGTTCGCCGCGTAGTTTGTCTTTCTACAAAAGACGATTCGATCTTCACCATTTGCGGCAGGAATCATGAACTCGTGCGAGGCATCGCCCCCGATCGGACCGCTTTCCGCCTCGACGGGCAGAAATTCCAGGCCGCATCGCGAAAAGATGCGACAATAAGCGCGATACATTTTCTGGTAGACCTCGTTCAGAGATTCCAGCGACGAGTGAAAGCTATAGGCATCCTTCATCAGGAATTCGCTGGTCCGTAGAATTCCAAACCGAGGCCGTTCTTCGTTTCGGAATTTGGTCTGAATCTGATAGACCGTCAGCGGCATCTGACGATGGCTGCTGATGTGCCGCGACATGAGATCGGTGACAACCTCTTCATGCGTGGGACCGAGCGCCATATGAACGTTTCGGTCTCCGCGCCGAACATTAAAGTTGATCAGCACGTTTCCAAACGCTTCTTTTCGCCCGGTTCGCTCAAACAGATCGATCGGCTGAAGAGCGGGCATCAGGATTTCCAGTGCTCCCGCAGCGTCCATTTCCTGACGAACAATTGCTTCCGCCTTTTTCAGAGCACGGACGCCCAATGGCAGATAAGTATAAGCT
>JBAXBD010000624.1:0-4065 GCA_037142165.1 Schlesneria sp.
TAAAGTTCTTGTTCTGCTTCCGGCCGAATACGAACCAACACTACCGATTCTCGCTTTGAATTCGGTGACGAACTCGCTTCAGCGATTCATTTGCGTCAATCGCTTCCGATTCATTATGGCGATGACGGTCCGAGCGGGCGAGTATCTCGACCTGCCAAGCGGCATCGATTTCGGATTGAGAATCAGCCGATGTTAGACTCGCAAGAAGTTCGACCGCGAGCAACTCACGATCATTGTCGTCCAATTTCAACGCGCTTTCACGAATCTCTTTGAGAGTCATCGTTCACGATCCAAGTGATAGGAATACTGTTCCCTGTCTAGATTCTCAATCGCGTTCACTCGCCTGTCAACATCCAAGTGAGCTGGAATCATCCATTCGGCTCGTCCCGATGGATGCAGCGACTGGCCCGCTATTCCGACGACACTCGCCTTCGAATTGAATTCCCGTCGTGCTTTCCGATTGTCCCAACATCATCACTGAAACGGTACGTTATCGAGATGGGCGAGCAAAAATTCGTGGAAAGCCTGCTTCATTGCGACACCCGAGGTCCGGAAAGTCGCAACCACAGAAAAAACAATTTTCATCAGCACCTTCCAAACGTTAAGAAAGCATCTTTATTTTTCTATTGACGATAGTTAAATAATATTGTAATTGTATGTCGCACGTTGTGGTTTTATGGCGGCAGGCGTTTCCTGGTCGTTTAACTCAAAGTCGAGCCGAAGCGGCTAGAAAGTAGTCCTGAGTGAGTGGAGATTAGAAGGAAGAAAAATCCGAGGGCGGGCCGAAGCGGCAGAGAGTAGTTATGAGTGAGTTGAGAGTAGAAAGGGGAAGAGTCCGAGGGCTGACGCACCTCGGCTCGCCTGGGAGCGATGGTGGAATTCGAACTCGATCGAACTGCGACAAACTCGAACAAACTCGAACACGACGAAAAGAAGGCGCAAAACTCTATGAAATACGGGGAATGGTCGAAGTCGGACAAACTTGAACGAACTTTGACACGAATTTTCTCGGCGGCGTAGTTACGGCAGAATTAACGAGAACGAAGAGTCCGAGGGCGGGCCGAAACGGCAGAGAGTAGTTATGAGTGAGTTGAGCGTAGAAAGGGAAGAATCCGAGGGCTGACGCACCTCGGCTCGCCTGGGAGCGATGGTGGGATTCGAACTCGATCGAACTGTGACAAACTCGAACAAACTCGAACACGACGAAAAGAAGGGAGAAACCCTATGAATTACGAGGAATGGTCGAAGTCGGACAAACTCGAACGAACTTTGACACGAATTTTCTCGGCGGCGTAGTTACGGCAGAATTGACGAGAACGAAGAGTCCGAGGGCGGGCCGAAGCGGCAGAGAATAGTTATGAGTGAGTTGAGTAGAAAGGCGAAGAGTCCGAGGGCTAACGCACCTTGGCTCGCCTCGTTTTTCCATTTTTGTAAATTGGGCGTGTCCTAAGACGTTGAAAGCAGTGGTTTTGACGCCTTCTCCGTTGTTTCTTTCGCTCGGTAAGGTGTCAGAAAGTGGGTCTCGGTTGAGAAACGGCTCGCGTTCGGCCAACATAGTACGTGTTTCCGAAGTTCGTCACGTAAACGCAGGTGCGTTTGCCCGAGCGTGACATGCTTCGGTCACGAACAGGGTGCCCGTGCTAGACGGTCATCCCTTTTTCCCGCCTCAGGTTCCTCTACGAACAGTCCAAAAAATGGTTGTCGAACGGCTTAGTAAGACTTGGTTCAATCTCGTTCATGGACGAAATATCGTCTATAACCAGTGCTGGGAAGATCCCCGACTCGATCGCGTCGCGCTGGAACTGACGCCTCAGGATCGCGTCGTCGTGATCACTTCAGCCGGTTGCAATGCACTGGATTATGCTCTTGCCGGCGCGGGCCACGTGCATGCCGTGGACATGAATTCGAAGCAAAACCATTTGCTCGAACTGAAACTGGCCGGATTGCGTCATCTGGATTATGACACTTTCTGGAAGTTGTTCGGGAATGGATGCCTTCCTGAATGGAAATCGGTCTATCCGAACCTGCTACGGCCAAGCTTGCCAGCTGACGCTCAGAAATATTGGGATCGCAAGGCTTCGATGTTTAAAGCCGGACGCCGCAAGTCCTTTTATTTCCGCTGCACGAGCGGGACGTTTGCCTGGTTCGTCAATTATTACGTGGATCGTGTCGCCAAAATGCGAGATCCCGTCAATGCACTGCTGGCAGCGGAAAATGTCGAACAACAGAAAAGCCTGTTTCAGCAATATGATCTGGCGAAAAAGCTGTGGCGGCCAATGATCAAGTTTGCCATGCGCCGTGATGTCACCCTTTCTCTGCTTGGCGTTCCGAGAGCCCAGAGAAAGCAGATTGACGAAGGTTATCCGGGTGGAATTCTGCAGTTCGTTGTTGACCGCGTTGAAGCGGTGTTCACCAAGATTCCGCTGAAGGATAACTATGCCTGGCGCGTCTATTTGACCGGCCAGTACTCGCAGGACGCCTGCCCTGAATATCTCAAGCGAGAAAACTTTGATCGGCTGAAAGCAGGGGTCGCCGACCGGGTCACGACGCATACCAATACGGTTCAGGGGTTTCTCGAACAGCAAGATAAACCCATTACGCGGCTCGTCCTGCTGGATCACATGGACTGGTTGTCGCGAGATCCGGCGAAGAAAATCCTGACGGCCGAATGGCAGGCGATTCTTGACAAGGCATCGCCGGACGCCCGAGTCCTTTGGCGAAGTGCGGGGCTGGACGGCACGTTCATCAACCCGATCGAAGTTAACGTCAACGGCCAGAAGCGGAAACTTGCAGACATTCTGCATTACAACCATCCACTTGCGAACGAGTTGCACGCGAAAGACCGCGTTCATACTTATGGAAGCTTCTGCATTGCGGATATCCGAAGGTGATACCTGCTTGTAGATCAGGGATAACCGAGTACCTTGTTGCGCGTGTTTCGGTTAAGTGAATTTTTTTGAGCCTGAAGGGCTCACCGAATGAGCCCCCTTCTGGTCATGTTGGGGCTGGCCTCAAAAGGGGGTCAGACCCCTCGCCACGGGGCGGGTTTCGAAATCAAGCAGATCGGGAGGGGGTAGCCCCGTTTTGAGGCAAACCCGGTTTATAGGCTCTGGAAGCAATCGACATGAAGCTCTCGCTCGGATTTCAGAATGATCGTGATTCGGCTGATCAGCGCAACGATCGGTCAGAACTGTTGCAGTATATTAACCTGAAGCTTGCTGCGAATGGTTTGCCTGTTGCCAAGGCGGCCGGGGGAACGGAGCTGGTCAAGCTCGCCGCAGGTTTGATCACGAATTTTCGCGAGAAGACACGGTTACTTCACAATCATCGGTGTCCTGCCGATCAGCGGATCGAGACGTTTCTGAATCGTTATTTTGAAGATATTCTCAAAGGGGAAGGCTCCAATCCCGAGCCCTTACGCGTTCCCGGACGAGGTCTTGTTCTGGACCGGCATGGTCTGAACCGCGAATTGTCGTTTCCTGCAGATGGGGACGAATTCAAAAGCGAGTACCTGCATTCGTATCGAGTCCGTAACGGGGCATTGCACAATCCTCGGTCTGACCGACGGACGACAGTGGGGACCTTTCACGTCTGTGAGGGTGGACTTGCCATTCCCGGCGATAAGCGAACCGTCTCGAAGAAGACGTACGTCGAGTTGTTTCGGCACGCGATGAATCCCCCCAGCGACCTGCTGCTGCTGCCGTTTACAGCGAATCAGGAAGAGGCGGAACGGGCTCGGTTCTGGGTCACGATTCTGTTACGGCCGATTGTCTGTCCCGAAGTTCCTGGTTACACACCTCGAAAGTCGATGGAGGTCCGCTTTTTTGCACCTGGTGCGCTTGTCAGTAATCTCGATTTTGTGGAATCGATCTTTGGCAATGCGGGTGACCCGTTCGTGCCGGACAACGACGCCGCTCTGGATGTTGTTCATTGGTCCGGTCATACCGGCTGTGTGATTCTCGCGCCTCATTTGACGCTGCTTACCAAGAAACAACTTGGCCTGCCACACATCAGCCAGGCGACCACTCGTCAGAAAAATGACCGCATGTGCTGGGAGCGAGAAGA
>JBAXBD010000625.1:0-4054 GCA_037142165.1 Schlesneria sp.
GATATCGAAATCAGCGGCATGCAGCAGCTTCAGAAGAAGGTTTTCAACGTCTTCACCAACGTAACCCGCCTCCGTCAGCGTCGTGGCGTCACCGATCGCGAAGGGAACTTGCAAGAGACGAGCAAGCGTTCTGGCCATCAGCGTCTTGCCTGATCCCGTCGGGCCGATCAGCAGAATGTTTGACTTTTCGATTTCGACTTCGTTGTCGATGTCGGCCGTTGCCATCAATCGCTTGTAGTGATTGTGGACCGCCACGGACAGGATCTTCTTAGTCCGGTCCTGGCCGATCACGTATTGATTGAGATGTTCTGTAATCTCACGCGGGCTGGGGACCCGGTTGAACAGTTTGGTCGAGCCACCCCGGCGACGCTTTTCCTGATCCAGAATATTCTGGCACAGTTCGATGCATTCGCCACAGATGTAAACCTCATCCGGTCCTTCGACGAGCGGACCGACTTCTCGGTAGCTCTTTCGACAGAACGAACAGTTTGCATTTTTTTTGCCGGTTGAGCCGCGCTTACCGGTTGACATGAAATCGCGTCCTGAGGCCATCAGCTATCCTTCAACGCTGCCGATTGAACTTCTTCAGTGAGTGACACAGTGGTGAAAGCTGGCGGCGCGTCCGTGGCCTTTGTGTTGCAAGTGTATATTGCACGCTCATCCTTCGCTCGTCCATCATCCATGAGGACGTTCCATCTTCTTCTACAGTTGCGTGTATCGCTGGTGTTTTTCGTCAGTTGTCTCGCTCTTCGCCAGTCGGTATTCGGGTTTCGGTTTCGGCAGAAACTGCTTCTGGCTTTGCCTTTCCCGCGAGCAACGTCTTTTGGGTGCTACTCGCTAACCGACTTCTGATTAATCGGAACTCGTCGTCCGAGAGGCCACCCTCCTGATGTAATTCGCGGAACTGCGAGAGCATTTCTAGCGTTCCATCGGCATTCTCGGAATCTTCGCGAAAGTACGACCTCAACCAAAAAATTAACCAGATCGATGCAACGACCGCAACCAAGAGCAATCCCCATTGCCATGGTGACATCGCCTGTTGATAAAGTTGCAATCGATTCCAGTCAACCATTTTCGCCATTCCCGGTCGTTTTCGCCGAATCCCTTTCGCAAACCTGTTCCTTATCGAGTTTTGATCAACTTAACTCATTCATCAGTCACGCAATCTGGCTGCTTTCAACGCAGGACAAACGAAAGCAAGAACCGTGCCAATCAGCGTTACGGCCCTAAATATACCATGAGACGACCGACGTCGGCATTTCTCGCCGCTCGCATTTGTACTGCTTACAGACCACGTTGTTATCAACCACGTTGAAGTTGTAGATTTGGATCGCTCTCAGGTCCAGCCCTGTCTGCGTCCGGCGGCGTATCTTCCGGGTGATCTTTTGAAAATCCGATGAAGACGAGGTTCAAAGTTGAAGCCCAGCGGAATAGAATTACCGGGATGCCCACTTTTTTTGGCTGCGAGAAACCATTCATGAACTTTGATCAAAGACTTGAGCGAGCCATTGAACGCGGCCAGCGACAACGAGATGCCGAAACACGCGAGCGGGCGCTGCAGGCGTTAACCGAAGAGGAATGTCGCAATATTCACTCAAAGGCCCGCCTTGAACTTTCAGAACACGTTGAGGCAGGGCTGCATAAGCTGGCCGATTATTTTCCCGGATTCGACTATGAAACGTTGATGTCCGCCGACGGATGGGGAGCTCGAATTCGCCGCGATGACCTCGCTCCTGGTCCGGCAGGAACAAAAGGACTGGTCCACTTTTACAGTCATATTGAAATGCTTGTCCGGCCGTATTCGCCGACTCGAATCGTCGAACTCGTCGCTCGCGGGGCGATCCGCAATAAAGAAGTACTCAGTCGGTCACACTTTCAGCAGTTGACCCAGGTCGACATCGATGGATTCCGAGATGTTGTCGATCAATGGATTCTGGAATATGCCGAGAAATTTTCGGCCCGTGCGTGAATATTACGGAAAGGTTTAACGAATGAGTCGACACGATGATCTGCAACGAGTTTTAGATGGCGGCATCGTGGCCATTATTCGTGCCACTTCCGGCGAGCAGTTGGTTAATGTCGCCCGCGCCCTCTATGAGGGAGGAATCGATATTATCGAAGTGACCTTCACCACCCCAGGTGTCGTCGATGTCATTTCGGCAGTCCGAAAAGAATTCGGCGGCAAGATTCTGCTCGGTGCCGGAACTGTTCTCGATCCGGAAACGGCGCGAACAGCAATCCTCGCCGGAGCCGAATTTCTCGTCTCACCTTGCGTCAATCTGGAGATCATTAAGCTTGGTCTAAGGTACGACAAACTGGTCATGCCGGGGGCGTACACTCCAACGGAAATTGTGACCGCATGGGAAGCGGGAGCCGATGTCGTCAAGCTTTTTCCCGCTGACATTGGTGGTGCACCCTACCTCAAAGCTCTGAAAGGCCCGCTTCCGCAAGTCCGTTTGATGCCCACAGGTGGCGTCAACCGCGAGACACTAAAAGATTTTGTCAAAGCGGGTGCGTGTGCGGTCGGCTTGGGGAGTCAACTCGTCGAGAAAGAAGCTCTCGAACGAGGAAACTTCGCTCGGATACAAGAGCTCGCAGCGGAATACGTCCAACTCATGCGACAAGCCAGGTTGTGAGTTGCCCCCTTCGATCGGCAAACGATACGGTTCTCAGGCGATGCCGCAGCCAAGCCATACGGCAACATAACCACACCCCGTCCACGGGGGGGTGATTAAAGGGCATTTACCCCTGGGTCATCGGCAATACGTGTGCGTGATTTCGACGCGAGATGGTCATTGACGGCTTGATCGGGAAGTTCGCACAAGTCCGATTGGCTCATTTGGGCGGATGCAGCGGTAATCATAAACAGCATCAATGCAACGCATATTTTTCAAATCGCTGTTGCAAATCTTTCACGTCAATTCAGACTCCTGAATGGCTGACAATCGTTGAAAGCCCTCCACAGCCTCAGTGACTGTTCAAGCAGTGACTGGACTGCCAACAAACGGCTTCACTGGAGCGGTACTTTGCCAAAACACTTCGGCATAAACCGCTCAACCCTCTCATAGAAAACTACGCTGCGGCAGGAATAAGCTCTCAACTGACTGACTACCAATAGCTCAAATCGAACTTTGGTATCGACTTTGCTTCGTACCCGGTCATCCATTTTCCCGAAATTCCGCGTTTTTCGGATTGTGCAGGCCCGTTGAACCTCGTCATCATGGATGAATCGAATTGTCAACAAATAGCGGTAAAATAGGCGGTTTCGTCCGGAGTGTAACGAATTTTGGACAAATAACAGTTTGCGGACTTTGCGGACTGTATATGGCGATGACTGATGTTTGTTCGAGTTTTTGTGATTTCAAAGATTTGATTAAAGCCTCTCTTTGACCTTCGGCTTATCATAATTGACGGAATCCCGGCAAATTGCCACACGTGGTTGCCGGACGAAAATTCGACCGAAATGGCTTGGAAACAGTTTTATTGAGGGGGGCTCAATTATGAAGAATGCGATGGTCAGTGCTTTTGCAGCGCTGGTGATCGCGGTTGCTGCATCACCAGGTACGGCCTTGGCCGGGTGCTATTGTGGTGCCGCAAGTTACCGGTGTTGCCCAACGGCTGCGTGCCAGCAGTCGTGCTGTTACACGACTCACCGTGTTGAACGGCAGACATGTCAACGAACTGTCTACGAAACGATTCAGGAGCCGCAGACATACACGGTCAATCGAACCGTCTATGAAACGGCGTACGAGGATGTCACGGAAACGCATCAGCGAATGGTCAACGAAGTGGCCTACCGCGAACAGCAGTACCAGGTCGCTCGCCAGGTCTACGAAACGGCCGATCGTGAAGAACGTTACACCGTCATGAAGCCAGTCAGCGAAACGTTGTATCGCGATCAGACATACACGACGCAAAAACAAGTCTGGGAAGAATCGTGTCGCGAAGTCCGTCGCTGTGTCCAGCGACCAGTCACCGAGACGCTGGAACGGGAATGCCGACAAACCGTCATGCGTCAGCAGACAGAAGTGATTAACCAGGAACGCTGTTATAC
>JBAXBD010000626.1:0-4051 GCA_037142165.1 Schlesneria sp.
ACAATGAAGCCCGAACCCTGGCCTCCGTCGCTCGTTCCAGGGCGACCGGTAATTGAGATGACCGCCGGTGAAACTGTGTCAACGACATGCATTACGGCACGCGAATAGGCATCGAGGACATCCGTTTCGTCAGCATCAGGACGCGCCGGTCCCGCTGGCGATCGGGTGGAATCGTCACGTTCGGAATTGTCGGTCGTATTGAGAAAGTCCCAGGATTCATCAGACATGGACCGCGTCGCTCCTTTTCTTCTGATTCAGATACGTTTCATTCAGAAGTATAGACGTGTCCACTTCCACGTCCATTGGCAGCAGGATCAGGAAAAACGAGTGAGTAACATCAGGGAACCGATGGCCATCGCGAGGCCTGCAACTTCATAGGCGTTGAGCTTTTCTTGAAAAAAGACAACACCGATCGTCGTCAGCAGCAAAACCATGGCGACGGAATAGACCACGCTGACTGTTGCGAGCTTCAGGTGCTTCATGACAAACAGCCAGCCAAAGGCGGTCGACGCATAAAGGCAGAAGCCGATATAGAACCAGGGAGAACGAAACGAATTCTTTTCCTGGCTCGCCAGCTTGAGGAAGTAATCCCCGACGACTCCGATGACGCTGAACAGCAGGGTTACGACGACCGCAAGATTCGTTCGATGCACGGTATTCCAATCGTTCTTAGCTGTGTAGGTCGAACAAGATTTATCAGCGGAGCAATGCCGCAACAAAAGGGGGTTTCGTCAGGGGGACAATGATGAGCGTCAACGATTTGTGCCACTGCTTGACCGTACTCGGTCAAGCAGTGTTCTTCGATGATGGATTTCCAAAGCAAGGCCATTGCGTCGGAGAAGATTCCGATGCAGTGGCGCGTAAGGCCAAAGTAGCCATCATCGCTCCGCGTGATGAGCATCGTTCGAGAACCTACCAATTTCCAATCCGTATGTTCTCAAAAAAAAGGATTCAAACCAAGTATTTGTCCCGATGCTGAGGTAACGCTTGGATCGTTTCCGACGCATGCTCATCACGCGGAGAGGCTATCAGTTTTTGTAGCGGAGGCTTCCAGCCTCCGTCCGTTTTTCTGCGGCTGGAAGCCGCAGCTACGCCTTGTGACTCGCCGTTTTTCTATGAAAAAACAGGTCAGGCCGTTCCATTCAATGGTTCAATGACGACTGCCGTTCCGTAACACAGGACTTCGGTCGCGTTACCGGTGCTGACAACTTCGGCTGCGTCGTAGTTCACGCCGACGATTGCGTTCGCTCCCACGTCCTTTGCGTGCTGCACCATTTGATCATAGGCCTGTCCTCGGGCCTGCTCGCACATTTCTGCGTAAGCACCGATCTGGCCCCCGATGATATTTTTCAGTCCACCAAAAATCCCCTGGGCGATGGTGGGTGCTCGAACAGTGATACCGCGAACCAGCCCTCGGTATTCGACGATCTTGTAGCCTTCAATCGAAAACGTGGTTGTGACGAACAGGTCTGGCTTCTGGGGCATGATAAATCTCCTGGAGGATGACAAGTGTATTGATAACTGGTGATTCGGCCGTTTGATTTATGAAATCGAAGTCGCATGAGACATCGTTACGAGACGTGATGAGATTGACAATGAAGCTGCGAGGAATTCCTCGTGGGATATCACTTCAGTTTAATGACATCGCATTTTCTATCGGACATTTAACGATGCGTAACCCTGTTAATTGGCTTGGTTGCCTCGTCATGGTTAGAATGCCAGCCCATTCAGAATTCTCAGAGATTCCTCAAGAGCTGCTGCGAGCGGTTCGCCAAAAGCGTCGGCTCCATGAACCCGAGGAACTTTGGCGACACTTACGATGTCAAGTTCATCAAGAGATAGGCACGAGGTGCGACATGAAGTTAAAGCGTCTGACCGTGTGTCTGGTGTTCGCAGGTTGCATGGTCGAGTCGGTCGGATATTGCAAAGATCCCGCATCGAAACCCGCAGCTCTCACTCGAAAGCCGTTCAATCTTCAGCAGCGAGAATTGTGGACGACGGGAAATATTCACGGATCTCCTGAACCAACTGATCCCTATACGACCGAAAATGCCTTTCCAAAACTGCGGCTGTTCGAGCCGTTGTCAGTCGGACTTGTGCCGGGTCAGCAGCGATTCGGCGTGGCGACTCGGCCGGGAAAGATCTTTACGTTTGATATTCGACCGGATGTCGATCTGCCCAAGTTGCTGCTGGACCTCAATAAGGTCACGTACGCACTCGCGTTCCATCCGCAGTTCGCAACCAACGGATACTTCTATGTCATGTATGTTCGCGATCCGGGATTGACCGAATCAGACGGCAGCCGGATATCCCGATTCCAGGTTGATCCGCGTGGACCGCTTGTCGCTGATATCAAAACCGAAAAAGTGATTCTTGAATGGCCATCAGGGGGGCATAACGGAGGTTGCATACGGTTTGGTGGGGATGGATATCTCTACGTGGCAACCGGAGACGGCAGTGGGATCGCAGATGGTTTGCAGACCGGGCAGGATATTTCCGATTTGCTCGGTTCGATCTTGAGAATCGATGTTGATCACCCCGATGCCGATCGGCCTTATTCGATTCCCAAGGACAATCCCTTCGTGGGAACACCAGGAGCACGGGGTGAAATCTGGTCATTCGGCCATCGACAAGTCTGGAAATTCAGCTTTGACAATCAGAATCGCCTGTGGGCCGGGGAAGTCGGTCAGGACCTGTGGGAGATGGTGTATCTGATCCAGAAAGGGGGCAACTACGGCTGGAGTGTCAACGAAGGAAAGCACCCGTTTCGTCCCAAACGCGTAAAGGGGCCGGGTGAGTTTCAGGCTCCCTTGGTCGAGCATTCGCACACCGATTTTCGATCGCTGACGGGTGGGTATGTGTATCAGTCGAACCGATTGCCGGAGTTAAGGGGTGCCTATATTTACGGTGATTATGACACAGGCAAGGTCTGGTCGTTAAAAGTGAGCGATGATCAAGTCACCGAAAGCCGGCAACTGGCGGACACGCAGATTCGAATTGTGGAATTTGCGCAGGACTCAACAGGTGAAGTCTATCTGGTGGACTTTGTCGGAGGAGGATTTCATCGGATCGTGGTTGCACCACCGCAGGTCCAGTCAAAACCGTTCCCGCGCAAGCTGAGCGAAACCGGTCTGTTTGCATCGACCAAAGACCATGTTCCAGCGGTCGGTTTGATTCCGTATTCGGTCAATGCGCCGCTCTGGTCAGATGGGGCAGGAAAGGATCGGTTCATCGCGTTGCCGGGTGATTCCAGGATTCAATTGGATAGCGTCGTCTATCCGCATGGCCCCGAATATCCCGACGTTGGCTGGCGATTTCCCGATGGGACAGTGCTCGTCAAAACGTTCTCGATCGAAATGGAGACGGGGAACCCGACCAGCAGTCAACGACTGGAAACTCGCATTATGCAATATCGCAAAATGCCGGGTAATGACGACGAATACGGGGCGCAATATTGGACTGGATATACTTATGTCTGGAACGCCGAACAGACAGACGCGGATTTGCTGGCCGCAGAAGGACTCGATCGCCAACTGACCATCAAAGATGCTTCCGCAACAGGTGGCCAGCGGGAACAGGTGTGGCGATTCCCCAGTCGGGCCGAATGTACATTGTGTCACACCATGGCTTCGAAGTATGTGTTGGGGGTCACGACACTGCAGATGAATAAGTCGCATGATTACGGGGGCGAGGTGGCGAATCAGTTGTCGGTCCTGGATCAACTTGGCGTGTTTGAAAAGAAGCTGCCAAAGCCTGCGGAGGAATTGCCACGGCTCGTGGACTATCATGATTCAACGGCCGGTGTTGACTTGCGGGCTCGTTCTTATCTTCATGCCAACTGTGCGCACTGTCATCGCAAGTCGGGTGGTGGCAATGCGGAATTCGAGTTGCATGCGTCGGTTCCGCTTTCAGAGACCTTGGCTGTCAATACTCGGCCCGGCCAGGGGACGTTTAAGTTGCGTGACCCGCGCATTCTTGTCGCCGGTGAACCCGAACGGTCGCTGGTACTCGAACGCATGAAGCTCGAAGGTTTAGGGCGAATGCCACACAT
>JBAXBD010000627.1:0-4047 GCA_037142165.1 Schlesneria sp.
GTTGCGTTGACCTGCTGCGAAGGGGGCAGGTCGCCGTCGGTTGCCCAGTCCCAGTATGGTAGTGCGAATGAACTGTCAGACAGAACACGTTGCAGGTTCTGCTCAAAAATCATCAGCATCACTCGGTGCCACGCCAGAAAAACGGGACCACGATGTGCTGCGTTGCGTCCCGACTGATTTCCAGGCGGCGTCGGGGTCATCATGGTCAGATGATGCCAAATTACGAACAAGTCGTACGTATTGACGGGCTTTGACGCCCCTGCAATCCCGAAGTCAGCCGTTTTCTTCCCCGAGTCTTCCGCCTTCAAAAGCTTCACTCCTTTGATGAAGCCGTCCCTTGATGCGGAATCAAGCAGAATATTCTTTCTCGTCAGCGTCATCACTATTTCCCCCGCTTCGAGTTGGGGCGTTGCATCGGTGCCATCGCTTTAGTGCGTCCGCCTGATGTCTTTGGCTTCAGTGGGAAATCGTCCGGGAACTGATCAACGATGACTTTGACCATATCAAGCGCCGAATCAAACTGGTAATTCGGAATCGCGTGGCAGTGAACTTGTCCGTCGTCGCCAACCATCAGTGAAATGTTGGTTTTCTTTCCGTCGACCTTAACGACATACATCGTTTCAACGGCAATCGTGTGCCCGTGATGCATGACCATTCGAGTCGAATTCATCATATTCTTCATATGATCATCTTTGGTCGCGCTCTTTGCGGCCTGTTTCGCGAGATATCCGCCCAGGTTTTTGGGGATAGCGGCTTTCGTGAGTTCTTTCTTCTCCATTGGCTCCAGCCTTTCCGTTCAATTCCGTCGGTTTCAGTGATTTATTAAATGACGCATGTTGTTTCGATGTTTATAAACGGTCTTAAATGAATTCTTAGTTGAGGCGGGTGTGTATAAATGAGTCACTAACATCTGTTGAACACGCTGTTCAGTCTACTTTTGTTTTTTGAGGACTGCAATCTGTTCGTCGGTCACAGTGATGCGAAATGGTTGCTTTGGAGGTTTCTCGCTGACTGTGAATTTTGCCGACAGGTTTTCGGCCTGGGTGATCTCTTTCGGTCCTTGCAGGTCCGTCACTCGAAATTCTCCAGTAGAATTCGAATGGACATGAAAGAATGCCTTGCCATGTTCGTCAGTATTATGGGCAACACACCACGCACCATCGGAATCATGTTTGCGTCTGACGGCAAATCCTTCGATCGGTTGACCTGCCGAATTCGTCACCTGGACTTCAACCGGAAGCGACGCCGCAAAGTGAAGTTCTCCCAGGTCGGTCACGGTTCCTGCTTCCAATCGAAAAGGTTTATCGATCAGAGCTGGTGACCATTCGTCGTTATAGGGTGATTCGAATCTCATTCGCATTTGTAAACCCGCCGGTACATGGATCGGCTGCCGCTCGTTAATTGTCAACCAGTGGACATACTCAAATTCGCGGTCAGACCCTGGTTTGATTGCCTGAAACTGACTGAACCAGTCTGGCTGGTCGTCCTGTGTGGGAAGCCAGCGAGGCAGGATCGGCAACCGGTCACCACCAAATATCGGGCAGACGATTACTTTTGCGGCGGGATATAAAGGGAAGTCCAAGACATCGATTCGCTGCTTGGCGTCCGGCTTAAGCGACCCGATGCGGGCCATGAATGGGACGGAATTCGGGTCAACGGCCATCAGGCCATAGAATTCCCGATCCGGCTGCTTCACGAATTCGAATCGCCCGTCACGATCGGTTCGAACGAGCCCCTGGGTTCCATAGAACTTGTTGAGAAGTTTGATTGCAGGGTGATCGAGCGGCGGGTTTGACGGAGTTTGATCCAGCAATTTCCAGTCATCTTCAGCAAGCAGGGCAAGATTGTTGCGAGATGTCGAACTCCAGGCAAAGACGATTGCGTCTGGTATCGCCGCACCGGTCACTCCATGGACCACTCGACCGTAATATGTGATGGCATTTGGCAGTCGAAAAATCAGATCTACCGGGCTGTCTTGATCAATCTTCAATGGTTCAAAGTGGATCGCACGCCCGTTGTCGAAAAACGTGGCTTTGTATGTCCCTTCAAGAACCCGACGACCGCGAAACAGTGACCGGGGGTCAAGCCTGACCGACTGTCGGTTGGCGTCAACTCGCTGGACCGTCAGATTCATCCAGTGTTCTGGTTTTTCCAGCCAATTGTCTTTGGCTGCCTCAAATCGAAAACGATGAAGTCGAGTTGGCTTGGGGATTTCGATTCGGACGGGTTCCGCGTTGGAAAACATTCCCGTGACGGGAAAGTACGAATCGTCATCCGGTTTCGTGATCGTGGCATGATAGCGCGAGTTCGGAGGGATGATATCGCCACGCGAACGATCGGGGTTGTCGTTTGGTAAATAGAAGCTGAATTGGCCATTCTCATCGGTCAGAACTTCACCGCGAGGAAAGGCTCCGTTGATCAAGCCTTCTCCTGCAGTTCGCACATGGTCACACGTGACAACAGCTGCTGCAACGGGCTGGCCGTCCGGGGCAACAATGGTGCCGGTCAGTGCACGTTTCCGGAATTCGGTGTTTCGAGGAACAAAGGGAAGCCGTAGTTGGTGATGCGGTCCCCAGAATAAGACTTCACACCGTCCGATACCGTAGTCCGAATGTTGAATTTGCATGAGACAAGCAATTTGAGCGGGCTCAATTTGCGGAACGGCAATTCGACCATATTCGTCGGTCCAATCGCCGACCACTCGTGCCTCAGCTTCCTCAACAGGAACGGTTGCCGAGATGTCGTCCAGGACTGTCGCTCGGTTGGCGTTACTTGCTGATCGGGGCACAAACGTGAAGGTCACCTTTGCGTATTGGATTGGGTTACTGAGCGCATCAACAACAACATGCGTGTGTTTGGGGAATTTGCTGAGAATTACTTCGGATCGGCGTGAAATCTCGTTGTTCGCATGGTTTACAGCGCGCTCAATTGCAGCGCGAGAATAATTGCTGATTGCTTGCAATTCGCGAGTTGCCTTCTCGCGGGTTTCAAGATTCTCGGCACCAAGTTGAGGGATCAGGGCATCAATCGTTGACTGCAGCTTTTCCCGTTCCTCCAGAGAGGGGGCAAATGATGTTGGGAACAAAGGGCCTTGCGAAGCGGGGCGACCAATTGACGAGAGAGACTGCTTTCCGTTTTTCCGTGTCAGAGAAAAAGGTTCTTCTGCCTTCGGTTTGATTTCCGGCTCATCTTGTGTCTGATCGGCTCCACTGACTGCGTGAGACGAAAGGCATGTGGCTGTCGATGCCAATCCGAAAAGCAGAACAGGAAACAACCAGCGAGTTCCGAATAAAGGCATGTGATGACGCTCCTGAGGATTTCGAATCTCGGGCTGCCACGAATGCGGCATTCGCTTCTCGCTCAAAGTCTATCACGATGTTGTCAGCCTCAGAAACAAATAATCAGTGGCATTAACTGGTTTTCTCTTGATGACTCGTCAACGAATTGCATGTCTGAAAACAAAAAACGAGTGGAGATGCATTGCACCTCCACTCGTTTTTTTAGACCGAGACTTAAAGTCGATTAGCCTTTGATCAGCGCGGACAACTTCTGAAGCAATCCGTCGAGCAATGGCTTAATCAATTCGCCGACACCGGGGATACCGATCGCTTTTTCTGCCTTTTCTTGAAGGGTCTTTTCGCCCCCTTCGAGCAGGCTCAGTACACCGCCGCGACCTGCGGCAGGCAATTTACTGAACAGGGTACTCAAGCCATCGAATTGTCCCACAAGTTTTTCGAGATTTGGAACAGCAGCCTTCGCCGTATCGACGTCGGTGATTCCATCAAGTGCCCCATCAATGGACTTGAAATAACCAGTAAAGTCTTCCGTCAAAGCTTTGACGGGATCCAAGGTAGCCTCGACCTTATCTTTCACTTCGGCAGCCATTTCTTCGGCACGCTCGATCATTTTGCCCGTCATTGGAGGAGCGTTGTTTTCCTTTACTGGTGGCTTGCTCTGGCTCAACCACCATAGCAATCCACCGATCAATGCGGCCAAGGCCAGAAGTGGCAAGAACCAGTTGGTCGATTCTTTTGCGACTTCTTTGCC
>JBAXBD010000628.1:0-4045 GCA_037142165.1 Schlesneria sp.
CTGCTGCTGCTGATGCTCGCTGGTCTGCTGTTGCTGCTGCTGCTGCTGCTGATGCTGATGCCGCGCTGCGCGTAGCGCGCTCTACGATTCGAGACCTTAGCATTGATGTCGTAAAAAAAATGATTGGTGTGGCGTGATGAGGATTCTTCTCTGATTCATTTTGAGGTCGATCATGCCGCCAGTTTCGAGAGAACGAGACAATTCGTTTACGGTAGAAGAGGCCAGGCGTGGAATTTGTAAACGCGGTGACCTCGTTGTCGATAAGGTTGTCGCAAATACCACAAGAGGTTTGTTTATAGGAATCAGTAAAGCGGGTTTCGCGTGGATTTATTGGTCAAACGCCGATTGTGACAAGTTAAGTACTAACTCCAATAATTTTAAGGAAAAATGCCGCGAGTTTGATTCACTTGAAAGGCAACCAACACAAAAGAGTGTTCAACCTAAGTTTCATACGTTTGAAACACTCCAGGCCGGTAAAGGGACTCGCGGGGAAATGGTCCAGGTGAATACCACTCGCGGTATTTATGTTGGCACGACGGAACGGGGTGCGATTTGGATTTCGTGGAACTCGAAAGATTTGCGATGCCCGAACTATCTGGAGATGTGCCAACGGTTCGACGAACGGATGAACAAGCACCAATCAACGATACGTAGCGGTAATTCAACACGTCACAAGGAAACACGGACCGCGTAACAGCGGTTCAGCGCCACTCGACCGTCTGGCCCGACCGGTTGAGTGGCTGATATTGATGGTAACCCAACAGGGTGGCTTGCCTTCGAGGCAAATGGAGAGGCATGAGGCCGGATCAGTGTTTTGATCGACACCCGGAACCACCTTTGCGATCAATCCATGTCACCCGACACCGAGCGGTGGACGGTAGGAACAATCCAATCGTGGAGAGTCGACCGTCCACCATTTCAAATGTCACATCACAAAGGTATTTGCGATGACGCCGATAACAGTTCTTTTGATCCTAATAATTGTCGCATTGGCCATTTATTGCGTTCAACTTCTTAACAAAAACGATGGACTTCATTGGTTAATCAAGTCTTTAGACGATCGTATTTTTGATGCTGAAAAACAAATCGAACGTCATCAGTTAATTGTTAACTATCCCAAAGGCCAATTTGTTTTAGTGTCAACAATGGATGATTCGTCATCGCCGTTTGTTCGAACGTTTGAGACTCGCGAAAAAGCCAGACAAGCGGGAATCAATCATTTGCGGACGCATCACACGCAAATGTGTCAAGAATACATAGACGACGATGACTTGTGGACAAATCGTAACGAGTCGTTCGGAGCGGATGTGTGGCTGTTTGTCTGCGAACTGAACAGACAAATGCAGCCTGAACCAGAGGAACCGATCAATTCAATTAATGAGGATTGATCACAACACAGGGAACGGAGTCCAATCATGTCGAACAATTCTATTCAGGAAGATCTTAGATCAGCCAATCGTGTCCAACGTGACACATCTGTCACCGTCAGCCGAAAAGCGGGTGAAGCGGTTTTGGCCGATGGCCCCATCACTGAGGTCAAGGTTTCCAAGATCGTTGGAAAACGTGTGTTTCTTAAAGTCGTCGCGCCGCGAACGACTCGTATTAGTCGCTCTTAATTAAAGGGGTTTCATTTTGGATCAGGACACAATGCAGCATCTCAAACCGATCACGTTCGGAACTCTGGAGACGTACGATCGAGGATCGTTATCAAGAAAACTCACCGACACATTGAGAAGTCTTTATGACGATATCAGCCGGTATCCGATGCGAGCGGGTAAGCCCGAGGCACGCAAAGTCATTATCGAACTGACGATCATTCCCGAGGTCGCGAACAAAAAAACTGCGGTGGAAACGTCGACAGGTCAACGTGAAATCGATGTTCCCGTGATTGTCGGACTGAAAACATGTGCGGTCATTAAAGACAAACGACCTGTTTTCCAAAGTGGCGAGGTCTGTATGGCGGTCAATATGAAAAATGACCGTATCACAGACGCCAGGTTCAACCCCAACAATCCGTCAAGCCCGTCCCAAATGGAGTTCGATGACGTTCTAGATGGGCTTGACGACGATGGTGGTAGCGCCATCGACGACTAAGGGGCAACGATCATGGGAGTGGATATTCGAGGAATTTCAATTGCCTGGTGGTTTGGATTCGTGATTCATGATGTTATTGACTTCCTCATCAATTTTTATTTGCTTTTGATTTTGTGGTTCTTAATTGAAAAGGTCACGTACTTTTATGTCTGAGTTTACTAAGGACGCGCTCAATCTTCTGATTGACACTTCCAAAAAAACTGTCACCGCTGCTGAATCAGTGACGACAATTGTTTTGCCGAACAAAACAGGTTTTAGGCTTGTTGACACGATTGAAAATTCGTCCGTGTCGTACCCACTGAGCGAGCCGCCACGATCTCACAAATTGTTGTCGATTGACAGCGTTATTGAGTGGGCAGAGATCTATTCTTGTAAGGATGATCCTGATGGAGAGGACAAGCAAATGTCTGTCTGGATCGGTAAAGATCAAATCATCGTCACTCCAGAAAACCGGACGGATCGGCTGTTAGGCCATCGGGCCAGTTATACGTTCGAACATACGCCGACATTCGAGTTGTTGTTAGAACTTGACCCCGATGACGATTCGGATTTCTATCAACAACGGGCATTCATCAAACTGTTACGGACCAAACTGTGGGAGTCGTTTGCCAGCGTCGACCAACGTAACGAACTGTTGCGTACTGTCCGAAACGTCGTAGCGAGCCAATCCAGCAACATGCAGTCCGGCAAAGGGACCTACGAGGTAGGTCTTGAGACCAAAGACGGTGACAAAATTCAGTGGCCGGACCGGTTGACGTTGATGGATACCGTGTTTGATGAGCCGTTGTTCAAGTCTAAATATTTGATCGACGTGGCTTTGGATGTTGACCCGGTGACAAAGACGTTTGCTTTGTGGCCAAATAAAGGTGCACTCGAAAAAGCTCAAACCGAGGCCCGACATTTCGCGTCTGTTCATATTCGCGAAAAACTTGAACACACGGCTATCGCTGTCTATTCCGGATCTCCAGAGTAATTCCATGCCAACGATTATGTTTCAAGGCCGGTTTGCCGAAAGTGTCGTGGACGGGACAAAGCGGAACACGATTCGAAAAGTCCGTAAGAAAAACCCGATCAAGGTTGGTGACGTGCTAAGTCACCGACAGTGGAGTGGCACACGGGCTTATGAACCTGGTTCCACTCAGATCGTCTTGCGGGTCGAGACGTGTACCCGAGTCACTCCGATCAGGATTCAGGAAAGACGTTGCAAACTGGGAACGATCTGGATTGATGGTATGTGGCGAGAATTGCTTGCCAAAAAAGACGGTTTCGACGATTGGAAAAGTCTAGTTGCCTGGTTCACGGAAACTCACGGCTTGCCGTTCGAGGGCGTCTTTATTGAATGGTCAATCACGGAATAGGGTTGGTGACATCGATGAGAAAACTACCGGTAAACAATCTCAAAGCTGATACCTGGTTGATTGTCGATAACTTTGCCGATGACTACGGACGTTAAACGCTGATTTCAAGGATGAGTCGTGACGCAGTTGGATTTATTCAGCGATCGACAACGCCATAGGAGATGGCTCGAACGATTGGTGATTCCTCGATTCGAACGGCAGTCTGGCGGTGTTAAGCGATTGGCAAGGACCGCCGCAATTAAGCATTTGTTGAGGGTCATTGAATCCCATCAGGGAAACGGTCGACCTTGCGTATTGAAAGTGTCGACGATCTCCCATGAGATCGGGGCGAGTGCGCGCACGGTCGAACGGTATATCCGCGATGCGAGCGAACTCGGATTTCTGGACGTTACAAACACGTCCGGGGCGGCAAATCAATATGCGATCAATTGGGTAGCTATCGGCGAGGCCATCCTTGCCGATCACAAGACCGCTTCCTTGATTGATCAGTCGGGACGTTACAACGCGACCCCCGTGTACTTGGCACAGACCCCCGTCAACTTGGCACAGACCCCCGTCAACTTGGCACAGACCCCCGTCAACTTGGCACAGAC
>JBAXBD010000629.1:0-4031 GCA_037142165.1 Schlesneria sp.
CGTATGGTCCTGTGGATCAAGCACGATTACTTTATTCCAACCGACGATCGGTTCCAGGATTTCGATCAACTTGTCGGCATCCGAATCAAATTCACCGAAACTGAGTTTTGGTTTAATCTTCGAACTTCAACGGCAATTCGGCCCTCAACGACGAAATCGGGCGGAATATTACCGTCTGGCTCAAAAACCAGATCCGTAAACCCAGAATGTCGAAGAAATCGGTCAACAGCCGTCTCGCAGTCAATCATGATCCGATCCACACTTAATTCCGCTCAACAGCCAGTTCATCCACACGTCACGTCTCCTGACGGGTTGCTCTGCAATCATGCTTGGCGAGACCCGAACGGCGGCGAGTTCATTTGGTCCGGTATATTCACGGGCGACAATCGTGCGAGGGAACATTGCAATTCGATTTTCATGGTAGCTCGCATAGGCTTACCGCCGTTGGTATTCTGCGTTCGATTGTGATCGGCACTGAAAACGAAGACCATGTTTAACGGCATCGCGTCCAACAATTCCCGTTTATTAATGACACCTGTTCCCGGACACACAAAAAGTCGCTTGCAAACTTCGCCGATCGCGAATGGACTCAATTCTTGCCGAGCCGCCAGAAGCGACCAGGATAACATTCATGTCTACTCCGCTTGTTACGATGACGATACCGCACGCGACTGATGTGAAGATTCGTCGAATGTCGGTTTCAGAAAATCTGGGGCGATTGTTTGAATTTCAACTCGACTTGGTAAGCAGCGTCGGTGGACTGACCTATAAGGATTTTATAGGTCAGTCGGTGACGGTGAACTGGGAATTACCGAGGGGTGGGACACGTCATTTCAACGGTATTTTGGTGAGTTTTGGGCAAACCGCTGTCGACGGCAACTCGCACACATACCATGCCGTGTTAAAGCCATGGTTCTGGTTGCTCACACGCTCATCAGACTGTCGGATTTTTCAAAATGTTTCCGTGATCGATATTTTTAAATCTGTCTGCTCGGATCTAGGCTTTACGGATTACAAGCTGCAAACTTCTGGCACTTATTCGGCTCGTGAATATTGCGTTCAATACCGCGAAACCGCGTTTGACTTCCTCAGTCGGTTATTCGAGTTTGAAGGGATTTATTATTATTTTACACACGAAGATGGCAAGCACTATCTTGTGCTTTCTGATGGAGTTGATTCCCATCAACCTTACTCGGGTTATGAGAGCATCGCATTCGAACCAAATCCGCTTCGTGAAGAATCCATCAAATCCTGGAATGTCTCTTTGGAGTTGCAGCCAGGAACAGTTGTTTTGAATGATTTTAGCTTTCTCACACCGAAAGCGGATCTTAAATCGAAGCTGAGCGTAGACAGAAGTCACCCCTATTCAACATTTGAAATCTACGATTACCCGGGTGGTTATTCCACCAAGGATCTCGGTGACAATTACGTTCGAGCGAGGATTGAAGAACGGCAATCGCAATTTCAGATGATTCGAGGTTCTTGCGATGTTCTCGGAATTGCAGCCGGGTCTCTGTTCACCCTGACAGACCATCCGCGAAGCGATCAAAACGACGAATATTTAATCGTTTCCACGACTCATCAATTTGTCAATTCTGATGTCGTGAGCGAATGCAGCCATCAATGCGATTTTGTGGCGATTCCGAAAACACAAACCTTCCGATCTTCGCGGATTACTCCGAGGCCTGTGATCTCGGGACCGCAAACAGCGATTGTAACCGGGGCATCAGGCGACGAAATCTGGACCGATTCTAATGGAAGAGTCAAGGTTCAATTTCATTGGGACCGTCTAGGTACTAATGACGAAAATAGTTCGTGCTGGATCCGTGTGGCACAGACCTGGGCCGGTAACAAATGGGGGAGCCAGTTCTTACCACGAGTCGGACATGAAGTCGTCGTTGAATTTATGGAAGGCGACCCTGATCGTCCGTTGGTTGTGGGAAGTGTGTACAACGCCGATCAACTCGTCCCATACAGTCTTCCCGACAATGCCACACAAAGCGGGATCAAGTCCCATAGCTCAAAAGAAGGGGACGACTCGACGTTCAACGAACTCCGATTTGAAGACAATAAGGGAAAAGAACAGATCTATTTTCACGCCGAGAAGGATTTTCAACGTGTCGTCGAGAACAACGACACTCTGACCGTTGGTTTGGAAAAGAAAGATCCGGGGGATCAAACAATCCAGATTCATAATAATCGAACCGTCACCATCGACGAAGGAAATGACGCGTTACAGATCAAGAAAGGAAATCGCGATGTAAAAATCGATACTGGAAATGATACCGTGACCGTTTCCAAGGGAAATCAGGAAGTAAAAATTGCCGCTGGAAACCACACATTGACGATTTCTCAAGGAAATCAGACGATCTCGATCAGCGTCGGCTCGTCGACCATGGAAGCCGCTCAAGGGATTGAACTCAAGGTTGGTGGAAACTCGATCAAGATCGATCCTGCGGGAATTACCGTTAAGGGAACGATGATCTCTATCGAGGGGCAAGCCAAGCTGGATCTCAAGGCTCCGATGACCACGGTAAACGGAGATGGAATGTTGACGCTCAAAGGTGGTTTGACACAGATCAATTGAGGTGCACCATGGGGATCTCCCTGAATATCCTGACAGGACCGTCTGCAGGGCACATCGTACGGTTAGCAACGGGACAGACGGCGCGTTTCGGAAAAACAGAGTGGGCAGACTTCTCATTTCCCCAGGACGGGTTGATGAGTGAAGTTCACTTTGTCATCGAATGCGGCCACCGACAATGTGTTATTCGTGATCTTGCCAGCGAGACCGGGACCTTTGTTCGGGGGGCTCGTATCACCGAAGTGACACTCAGGACTGGTGATAATATTATCGCTGGCCAGACGACATTCTGTGCAAACATCGATGGAGAATCCGAACCTGATATCAAACAAGGGGTTGTTGCTACAGCGGAAAGTTCCCCAGATCAATCTAAGATCGTTTTGGAGCCTACCCCTCCGAAGTCATTGATTGAATTGTGCCAGTTTCTAAAACTGGACGACGCAGCGTGTGGATTAGCAAAAGAGGCTGATATATCTGCACAAGAGTTCGTGAAGCGACTCGTGAAAGAACAAAATCGGATGTCTGCTTTGCGATTAACCGCCCACATTCTCTTACCGAAGTTGGCAGTCATGTGGGGTTCGCTCTGTACTCGCGAAAGCGTCGGCACACTTCTTTCAGACACCGATCTTGCCGCGTTAGATGCTGCGGATCGCTGGGTCAAAACGGGTAATGAAAACGACCGCAGATTGGCTCATGAAGCAGCTGAGGCAACGCGTTACGAGACGGCCGCAGGATGGGTTGCTTTAGGGGCATTCTGGGCCGAGGGAAGTCTGGCACCGATTGGATTGCCTGATGTTGTTCCAGACGAGCGACTTACCGGACAGGCGATTACCGGCGCCTTGCTAATGGCTGCGGTACAGGCAAATCCCCTTCGAGCAGAAATCAACTACGACCGGTTTCTCAGCATCGCGGACGAGATTATCAGTGGTCAAGCTTCGACTCCGAGGAAATAGCCAGACCGGGTCCTGCTTTTTCGGCAATGATCAAGTGCATCCGATAAGAGACGATCGCGCGATCATGCAAACGTACGTCCCACGTAATTGAATCTTGTTCGGCCACAATGGTCATTTCCGGAAGGCCGACTGCTGGCCCACCCACAATCAACGTCCGAAGCGACATCTCCGGCGCCCCTTTCGCTGGAGTCCGTTGTGAATGTCCCCCAATCCACGCTTCGACAGAAGTGGCCACCGCTGACCAGTCGAACGGAGTCGTCAAAACGAGTTTCCCATGGGGGCTTAATACGCAGCCAATCGACTTGAGCAAGTCGACTGGAGATGAAACACAATCCAGCAGGTTCAACGCGATCCCGAAAGAAAAGGTCTGTGGTTTAAACGGGAGCGCCAAGGCATCACAGGCCCAAAAATCCACGTGATCGGCGCGACTGGGAGAATAAGGAAACTCTTGCCGGTCGTAGACGATTCCAATCCGCCGCCGAGAATAGGAAACC
>JBAXBD010000630.1:0-4019 GCA_037142165.1 Schlesneria sp.
CTGCAGCAGACTCTCGGCAAAATCGCGAAAAAAGACAGGTGGGGACGGAATCAGACTGACCGTTTCTCGACTCCCCTTCGACAGAAAACCGGCCATTCCGTTCAAATACGAACTCCCCAGAATATTCATCGATTCCAGCGCCGAAGAGATCTCAACTTCTCCCCATTCCGTCGCTGTTCCCTGCGGATTTCCAAGCAGAAGATCCGTCAGCGATAGACCACTTTGATCGTCAAATGCAAGAACCATTTGACCAGTCAGCGTCCCTTCCATCTGCATCACACACATGCCGACGACATCGCCAGACTCACTGAGAACAGCGGTCGCCATATCAAGCGGGCACTCGTCAGCGGAATCAATGGAAATAACGGCAGGAGCCATCAGCCAGCCCTGGATCGCCTGAGAACCGGTTGAGGCACCGGAATGGAAAGCCTGCGTCAGTCGTTCAAGCTGATCCGACGTCAATCGCGGAACGTGGTTCAAAAACAGATCCCTTTGTAATAGCCAGTTAACGCCTGCCTGCTCCGTGTGCCACGGCTCGTTCCGATGCCAGTTCGATGAGGGACGCACAGTCGAGCATCAAACAGACGGTGCCATCACCCATGATGCTGGCCCCCGAAAGTCCACGAATCGCAACGAAATTCTCTGAGAGTGATTTTATCACGATGTCAGCACGGCCGACGAGTGAATCGACACATAATCCGAGCGTTCTTCCCCGAGAATACAGTAGCACTACATTGATGTTTCGACTCGAAGTGTTGGCGTCTTTCGATCCAGATTCAGCCGAAACATTCCAGTCGAAGATATTTTCCATCGTCACCAGCGATATTAATTCACCTCGAACATCGATGGTCAGGTGCCGATGAACGGCATGAATCTCGTCGGGCGAGATCGAAACGATTTCCCGCACGTCGTCGATCGGAATCGAAAAATACCCATCCCGGTTGCGAATTAACAGACTACGAATGATGGCAAGGGTTAATGGAAGTCGAATCGTAAAAGTCGTTCCCTGGCCTGGAGTTGAAGCAACGTCGATCGTGCCGCTGAGGCTCGTGATCGTGCTTCGGACGATATCCATGCCGACGCCGCGACCAGAGATGTCTGTCACTTGTTCTGCAGTGCTGAAGCCCGGGTGCCAGATATAGTCGACGATCTGCTGTTCGCTCATTTCACGAACTTGAGATTCCGTGGCGATCCCCCGCGACACGACTCGTGCTCGAATCTTCTCAGAACTGATTCCGCCTCCATCATCTCGCACGGTAATCAAAACGTTATTACCACGATGTGACGCTTCTATCGAAACGGTGCCGACTTCAGGTTTTCCACAGGCAACACGTTGCTCGGGCGACTCGAGACCATGATCGATTGAGTTCCTGACAAGATGCAACAACGGATCACCCAGTGAATCGATCATCCGACGGTCAAGCTCAGTGTTCTCACCATGCACAAGAAGCTGAACCCGTTTACCACGCTCGACGGAAAGGTCTCGGATGACACGCTTGAAACGGTTCAGCAAAGGCCCGACAGGCACCATTCGGGTGTTTAGAACACCCCGTTGCAGATTTTTTGAGACGCGTGTCAGTTGATCGACCGCTTCTGTAATCTGCAGGAAGTGACGGTGCCCTTCGTTAAACATGGCTGTTTGCTGGTCCAGGCCTTCCAGTTCGTCTTCCAACCCGTGGAAAATGGAATTCCAACTCTCCTCGGCAAATTTCGACGAATTCATGTGCTGGCGGACAAGCTCCAGGCGCTGACGTAATCGATCAGTCACGTCTTTTGACTTGTTAAAAACGGAGTTCCGCCGAAAAATC
This sequence comes from Schlesneria sp., assembly GCA_037142165.1. Lineage (GTDB taxonomy): Bacteria > Planctomycetota > Planctomycetia > Planctomycetales > Planctomycetaceae > Schlesneria. The sequence goes on from JBAXBD010000630.1 coordinate 1,809, forward strand.
GGGCTCATGTCAGAAGTGATCTGGGCAAACCTGGCATTGGTGACGACCAGTTCACCGGTCAGATTCATCAGTCGATCAAGACGCTCAATATCGATCCGCAACGTTTCATTCACCGGAGCCTTCGCCTCCGCTGTCTCGGATACCGCCTGAACTGTGCTCTTCGCACTTGGCCTTGAGATCGGTGCCGGGGTTAATGGACTCTGCATCATTCCTTCAGCAGAGTCAGACGCCGGCTTTGTCTCTTCTTTTAGTGCCTTTACGGAGACTGTTTCAGCGATGGTCTCGTGCTTGACTGGCGTGACCAGCACTTCAGGTGCTGATGGCGTCGAATCCGTTGAGGCACCTTGCCCACCCAATTCAATCGATTCGACACCATCGACCTGTGCGAACTTCCGGATCTCGTCCAACTTGCGATCCGTGAGCAATGTCAGTGAGAACAACGGTAAAGCATCAAAACTCCGTACGTCTTCGATCTTCGGCTCGCACTCAACGACTTCGCCGATCGACGACAGTCGTGAAACGATTAACCTTGCTTTGAGATCTGCGAGTTGCAATCCCGGTTTGAATTTGATTTTGATCAAAACTCCGCCGGAAAGAGTTGGTAGGGCCACTGGCTTTGAAACCGTTACTGGGACCGAAGGTGTTGGCGGCGATTCAGCAACAGGACCTCTTAACAGACTCTCGGGAATGAACAACGTTTTTTCCGACCGCGACTCTAATTGTTGCTTCAGTTCGGAAGGATCACCTTCGTTCGCATTTCCCTTCCGTAAACGATCGATAAACGCTCGAAAATAATCAACGCATTTGAGGACTAAGGTCGCGGTGTCGCGGTCAAGCAGGTCTTTCCCTGATCGATAGTTTTCAAATCGATCTTCGAGTGTGTGAGCAAAATCTCCCACGACCTCGAAGCCCATCATCCCGCAGGAACCCTTCAACGAATGCAGCATCCGAAATGCTTTGTTCAGTGCATCCGCGTTTTGAGGATCATCTTCCAGCAGCAGAATCGCCTCGACCAGTGAATCGAGCTCTTCGGCGGATTCATCCAGGAAAACCTGCATATATTCGGACAAATCGTCAGACGAGGACGATCCCGATTCGTTGACCGGATTGTTATTGTCTGATCCCATCTTATTCCTTCTGATACAGGAAGGTGGATCGCTTCGTCAGCATCCCCAACATTTCGAAGATCCCCTCAGACGGACCGACGACGAGATAGGACCCTTTCGCCATCGCGTGGACAAGATTCTCGATCACCTGCTGCTTCGACTCTTTGCTGAAATAGATCAAAACGTTACGAATGAAAATACAATCAAAACCTGACTCGGGATTGCGTTCCATTAAGTTGTGACGCTTGATCGTCACCATCTCTTTTAATACTGGTTTGACTTCCCATGTTTTAGATTCTGCGCGTTCAAGGAAAAATCGCGATCTCAGTTTTTCAGGAACTTCATCACAGATACTGTCGCCAAAGATGCCTCGCTGAGCTTTGGAAATCGCGTCTTCGCTGATATCAGTACCCATGACCGAAATCTTCCATCCAGCCAGCTTATGTTGATTTTCCGCCAGGCAAAGAGCGATCGTGTAAGGTTCTTCCCCTGTGCTGCAGGCGGCAGACCAGATTCGTACGGAACGCTGACGTTCACCAGCTCTCGCCTGATTTACGATCGTGTCAACGAATTCCGTTCGCAGCCAGTCAAAGTGTTTTTCTGTCCGAAAGAATGACGTTTCATTCGTCGTGATTGCACTCAAAAAACCGTCCAGTTCCTCTTTCCCGGCCGCCGACTTTAAAAACTTGAAATAGCCCTCGAAATCCGGGATGTTGGTCGCTCGCAATCGTCTCCGAATTCGGTTGCTCAGCAATGTAATTTTGTTATCAGGCACACTGATGCCACACAGTTTCAGAATGAAGGATTGAAACTGCTGGAATTCCTTTAGTGTCAGTTGAGACGTATCCACAGCAACCATGCCTTTTATCGAATAGGAAATCCGTTATTAAACTTTGAAGCGCGCGACAAGTTCCTGGAGCGTCGTAGCTTGGGCACCCAGTTCTTCTGCACTGGCCGCCATTTCTTCTGAGGCTGCTGCATTCGATTCAGTTGTCTTTCCAACCGAGCGGATCGCCAACTGGACCTCTTTGGCGCTATCCGCTTGCGTTTCTGTCGACTCGGCAATTCGCGCGATCCCAGACGCTGTTTGTTCCACAGCCTGGAC
>JBAXBD010000631.1:0-4011 GCA_037142165.1 Schlesneria sp.
GAACTGACGCAAGCTCGTCACGGAGGTCTCGGATGGCCGATTCCAAACCGACGATTCGTTCGTGGCCAACCGAAGTTCCTTCATTTGCAGTCTGGCGAACGGGTGCTGCTGAGGATGTGACGGTTGCCGTCGATGTTGGACCCGGTGCAGGTCGGTCATCATCATCGGCCTGAAAGACTGCCAGCGGCTCATGATTTTCGTTGTTTGGATACAGATCGTGATCGACTTCGATCCCTCGGCGTTCAAGCGGACCATTTGCTCGAACGAGACCGACCGCCATCAGGGCTTGTAGCTCGCGACGAAGATCGTCTTGTGTTTCGATCCCCACCATGCGACTGGCTCGCGTCCGAAGCTCACCCAACTGCTGCTTACCGCGTAACATCAACTCGGTCATAATGGCGAGTTGTTGTTCGTTCAGAGTTGTCTTGTGACGCATATAGTGTCGGTAACGTTCCGTTCGACCGCTTTCCGTATGAATACAGGCGACAAGTCCTCGTTCCTGCAACGCGTTCAATGTTTCCAGAACATCATCTTCATCGTAATTGGAAATCGGGTCTCGATTGTTTTTCTGGTTACACCCGGTCGTCGTGGCCTTGAGCGTCATCGGATACTGGTCGGGAACCGTAAATGCCTTTTCCAGCAAAACGCCAAGGACTCGGCGCTGCTTACGTGGCATATCTTTGAGCGAAACGGATTCTTTTTCAGGGTCGGTCACGGTCGGTATTCTTTCGAGGCAGGCGAAGTATCGGTAAACAGAGATGAGATTATTGCGGAAGTTCGGGTGCCGTATGCGCTGGATAGCTCGGACTACTCAAACCCTCTTTCAAGAACGTCACCAAATCCGCCGATTCTTCTGCGGTGAGTTTCAGTGGAAAAATTTCTTCGTCAAGTTGTGGATTCGGCGTTCCCCCTTTGACGTAGTGGGCGACGACTTCTTCCAGTGTCTTCAGGCTTCCATCGTGCATGTATGGTGCTGACCTGGCAATTTCCCGAAGCGTTGGAGTTTTGAAGGCTCCCTTGTCCCCAGATGATTTGCTGATCGCCGCACGCCCCTCATCGCTGCCCGGCAGGCCGATGTTGTGGAATCCGTTATCAGTGAAATTTCGCCCGTCATGACAGACCGAACACCTCCCTTTGTTAAAGAAGATCTTCATTCCGCGCTGTGCCGGTTCCGATAACGCGTTCGCATCACCCGCTTTAAACCGATCATACGGGGCGTCACCAGAAAGGACTGTGCGTTCATAGGCGGCGATCGCTTTGGCAATCCCGTCAGATGTCACGTCGGTACCAAAGACTTTCTGAAACTGACTCTTGTAACCGTCGATTCCGTTCAGCTTGGCGACTGCGGCATCAAGCGGTAAATTCATTTCGATCGGATTCTGGATCGGTCCCAGTGCCTGATATTCCAGACTTTTGGCTCGCCCATCCCAGAACTGGAATTGCTGCAGAGCCGTGTTGATCACGGTCGGGGAATTCCGGCCTCCTTTTTTTCCTTCGACGCCGGTCGCGAATTGCTCGCCGTTGCTGAAGCCTTTGGCCGGATCGTGGCAGGTTGCACAGGCAACTTTATTATCCGCTGACAGGCGACCGTCAAAAAACAGTTGCTTCCCCAATGCGATCTTTTCTTCCGACGGAGGGTTATCCTTCGGGTAAACAATGGGTGGAAGACCGGCAGGTTCGGCAGCGAAAGCAGACAGTTCAAAGGCAAAGGCCGTCAGAATGACGGCAGAGATCATACGGATCATCGGCAAGTTCCTAAGGCATCGCGAGTCTTGATCGCTAAAAACCGTTCTCAGTGACACGGCCTAAAAATTGAACGCGGTTCGACGTAACCATTCTTGAGGCTGTTGCTCCGCCTTTCAAGAGACCTCAAACATTTCAAATTCGATTCGTCTGAAATGAATAAATTGAAAACAATGCAAAAGAGTTTTTAACCACGAATCTCCCAGCGCGAGCTTCGCCTGCAATCTCATCGCGAGAAGAATTTGAACCACGAAAAAACACGAAATACACGAAAAAAAACAGCCGAGGCGAGCCGGCGTATGCAAGCCCCCGAATTCTTTTACACGTTCTTCGCAGCGTGCGAAAAAATCAAACGTTCGTACTACGAATTCCACGAATGGGAATCACGGCAATTTAAAGGATTTTGAATTTTCTGATTAGCGAAAATTAGTGCTGATTAGTGTTCTAATCTTTCTCTTCTTCGTTTACGGTTCACGGCAAACTCAGTCCCCCCATGCATGTGGTAACTGATTCAATCTCCGATTGTGTTTCGTTCGAAACCGACGTCGGAAAAATCAATCGAGTCTCAACCAGATCGACTTCAAATATTCAGACTCAGGGCAATTTGTAGAAATCGGGTGGTCAGCGGCGGCCCCACCTTTGGCGAGGATCTGACCGCGACGTCCTACTTCCGGTGCCGCATTCACGATTTTCGTGAACTCAACCATATCCAGCAGTCCCGAGCAACTGCATGTCAGCAAGATTCCTCCGGGATTGACCAGTTGCATTGCCAGCCGGTTCAAGTCGAAGTACTTATGCCGACCCTCTTCGATTTCCATGCGGCTGCGGATCAGTTTCGGCGGGTCCAGCACCACCACATCGAACTTCTTTTTATTACGCAGCATGTCCCGCATGTAACCGAACACCTCGGCCTGCACGAAATTGATTTTCAGTTGGTTAAGGTTCGCGTTTTCTCGAGCAAGCACAACAGTGTCTTCGTCGAGTTCGACTCCAGTCACTTCACTCGCGTTGCCGATTCTTTTTGCCTGTAGGGAAAAGCCGCCGGTATAACAGCAGAGATCGAGGACTGATTTCCCGGCACAAAAGTCGGCTAATCGCCTGCGGTTATCACGCTGATCGCAATAGAAGCCGGTCTTGTGCCCACCGGCAAAATTGATGCGGAATTTGGTGCCGTGTTCCTGGATGATCGTCTTCGCAGGGACTTCTGCTGAACCGTAAGGGTCAGCCGCGAATCCTTCATGTTCGTGCGACATCGGTGCCGCCCGCAGAACCCCGTGTTTCGTTCCTGCCAGGACTTCGACTTGACTGATAATCGCTTCGGCTCGTTGATACATGCCAAGCGAAAAACACTCCGCGACCAACACGTCGCCAAACCGATCGACAACCAGTCCCGGCAGGCCATCCGCCTCGGCATGAATCAGTCGATAAGCCTGTGACACGTCGTCCAGCTTCAACGTCGCGCGCCGGAGTGAAACCGCTTGAGCCAGCCGTTCGCTCCACCACGCTTCATCCGGTGGTTTTAAGCCGGGACGAAGCACTCTTACGGCAATTTCGGCCTCAGGATTGAATAAGCCGAATCCGACCGTTTCCCCGCTGGGAGCGTTCAGTTCGACCAGATCGCCCGGCTGAGCATCTCGGGAAATCTGGCCAAGTTGTTTTCGAAACACGAAAGGATGCCACAATGCGCCACCCAGACGGACTTCGACTTGAGGGAGTCGTTCGCCTTCAGGCGGGCACAACGGACGTTGTTCAAGTAACTCCCGGCGGACACGGACTGGCTGACGGGACGTTTCGTAACGTCGAGACGATGATTGTGGTTTTCGGTTCATCACGTCATCGTAATGGACCTGTCAATCGCTCACAATAAACACGCCGCGATTCAAGAGCGTCCCGGTTCATGCGATATCTGCGATGCAATCCAGGCGGCGTTATGCATCAGAGTTTTCTCGCGTCTCAATCGACGATCATCATAGACCGATCAAAACCAGAAAAGACCGATGGCGAACTCACCATGAACGACCAACGTGGTGTTTTTCCCACCACGAATGAACCATTGCGGCCGTCGCCTGCAAACCAATCACGAGAAGAAAATGAACCACGAAAAACACGAAAAAAACAGTCGAGGCGAGCCGGGGTGCGTCAGCCCTCGGACTCTTTGTCTTCTACAAATTCTTCGCACCGTGCGAAAAAATCAAACATGAGTACTACGGCGGGGTGATCAATCTCGTTCTCATTAATCTCCGCGTCTCTGTGTCTCTGTGAGAGGTC